>NZ_VLJG01000012.1:132831-158513 GCF_007829415.1 Aminobacter sp. J44
CCGGCGATCATCATGCCGCCGGCGGCAAGTCCGGTGCCGACGGCCGAACCCGCGCCCAGTTGCGGCCCGCCCGAAACGAGCCCGGACGCAATGCCGGGACCGAAAATGCCGAGGCCGAGAAGCGACAGCGCCGCCAGGACGATCGCCATGGCATCATCAATGGTCGGCATGGCGCCGCCAAAGTCCGCGGTGAACTGACCGAACAGGGTCGAGCCAATGCCGATAATGACGGCGAGCACCAGCACCTTGATGCCCGAGGAAACGACATTGCCGAGCACACGCTCGGCCATGAAGGCCGTCTTGCCGAAAAGTCCGAAGGGGATGAGAACGAAGCCCGCAAGAGTTGTCAGCTTGAACTCGATCAACGTGACGAAGAGCTGGACAGCGAGAATGAAGAAGGCGAGCAGCACCAGCGCCCAGGCGAAAAAGAGGCAGGCGATCTGGATGAAGTTCTCGAAGAAGGACCAGTAACCCATCAAGCCGGAGATGGATTCGAGCAGCGGGCGGCCCGCGTCCAGACCGGTCTGCGCCACGCGGCCGGGCCGCATGAGATCGGCGGCGGAAAAGCCGGTGCCCGAGGCTTGCAACCCGAGCCCGGCAAAGCTCTCGAAAATGATCTTCGCCAGATTGTTCCAGTTGCCGATGAGATAAGCGAAGACGCCGACGAACAGCGTTTTCTTGACGAGGCGCGCGATGATGTCGTCATCGGCGCCCCAGCTCCAGAACAGGGCCGCCAGCGTCACATCGATGACGATCAGGGTGGTGGCGATAAAGGCAACCTCGCCGCCGAGCAGGCCGAAACCGGAATCGATGTAGCTGGTGAAGACCTCCAGGAAATTGTCGATGACGCCGGTTCCGCCCATGGGTCCTTATCTCTCGTCGGCTAGCGGAGCGGCGGGCGCAGGCGTGTTGCCCAAAAAGCGGTCGCGGGATTCCGCCCATGCCGACAGGCATTCGGCATCGCGGGTGGCGGCTTCGCCAAGTCCCTGGCAGCGGCGGAGCGTTGCGCGCAGGGGATCGGCCGAAGGCTGAAGCTGCGGCGCGGTCCTGACGCGCGGGGCGTCCTCCTGACGGGTCATTTCGATAACCGTGGCGGTAATCGCGATGGCGACGAATATGACCGCCCCGAGCCGGACCAGCATCTTGCTGTCCATGGCCGCCCCTCCCCAGCGTTTTAATTGCCGCTGCCGAACATTTGCGCATTGCCGGGCTGGTAGCCCGAGCCCGGCGTGAGGAAGCGCTCACGCTGGACGCGTCCCTGCTCGGCGGCGGTGGCGCGCTCGGCCTCGATCAGCGCTTCGGACCGGCCATTGGCCGATAACAGCGCGACCAGGTCGGAAAGCTGCTGCGACTGCAGCGCGAGAAGCTGATTGCCGGCCTGCGTTGCCTGTAGCGCTCCGCTGGCATTCTGGCTCTGACCAACCAGGGTGGCCATTTCGGCGCGGTTGGCGTCGATATTGCCGACCACGCCGGCCTGAACGCGCATCGCGTCCTGCAGGCCGCCCACGGTGTTTCCCCAGCGCGTACGCGCATCCGCGATCAGCTGCTGATCGGTGGCAGAGAGCGAGATCTGGCCGTATTGCTGCTCGAACGCCTGATCGATCTGGCCGACCTCGAACGCGATGTTCTGCGCTTGGCCCAGAAGCTGCTGGGTGCGCTGCACGTTTTGCTGAAGCTGCTGGAGCGCGGAATATGGCAGGCTGGCGAGGTTGCGGGCCTGATTGATGAGCATCTGCGCTTCGTTCTGAAGCGAGGTGATCTGATTGTTGATCTGCTCCAGCGTACGCGCGGCGGTCAGCACGTTCTGCGCATAATTCGTCGGGTCATAGACGATGCGCCCGAACCCGAACTGGGCATGGGCCGGGCTCGTTGCCATGGGCGCAAGCGCGACCGGCACGGCGAGCGCAAACGCCACGGCCGACGTCCTAGCGAAACGGGCAATGGGGATACGGATCATGGTTGGGTCTCCTTTTCTGGCGCGCCATCGAGCACGGCATCGGGCAATTCCGGCCGGCTTGCGAGATTGGTGAGATCGGGAATGAGGTCAGCGGCCCAATCGATGCCGCGATGACGCAGCCACGCCTCAAGAAAGGTATCGCTTCCATGCTCGGCATGGATGCCCGCGATGGCGGTCTGATCGGATTTGGAGGATGCGGCGCAGAGCGCGAGCCCGACTTCGCTCAGCCCCAGCTCAAACAGCCGATTGCCGCGCCGCGACTGGCAATAGTAATCCCGCTTGGGCGTAGCCCGCGCCAGGATCTCGATCTGCCGGTCGTTCAATCCAAAGCGGCGATAGATCGCGGTAATCTGCGGCTCGATGGCGCGCTCATTGGGCAAGAGCAGCCGCGTCGGGCAGCTTTCGATGATGGCCGGGGCGATGGCGCTACCGTCAATGTCCGATAGCGACTGTGTGGCGAAGATGACCGAGGCGTTCTTCTTCCTCAGCGTCTTCAGCCATTCGCGCAGCTGGCCGGCAAATCCCTCATCGTCCAGCGCCAGCCAACCCTCATCGATGATGAGCAGTGTCGGGCGGCCATCGAGCCTGTCACCAATTCGGTGGAAGAGGTATGACAAGACGGCCGGCGCCGCGCCTGTGCCGACCAGACCCTCGATCTCGAAGGCCTGGACGTCGGCAGAACCGAGATGTTCGGTTTCAGCATCAAGCAATCGCCCATAGGGACCGCCCACGCAGTAGGGCCGCAGCGCCTGTTTGAGATCACTGGATTGCAGCAGCACCGCGAGCCCGGTGATGGTGCGTTCCTCGACGGGCGCCGAGGCGAGCGAGGTCAGCGCCGTCCAGATATGCTCCTTCACCTCGGGCGTGATGGCGACGCCTTCGCGCAGCAGGATCGCACCGATCCAGTCGGCGGCCCAGGAGCGTTCGTGCGACTCGTCGATGCGGGCGAGCGGTTGCAGCGAGACCGACGCATCCGACCCCTCGGTCAGCCCGCCGCCGAGATCATGCCAGTCACCGCCCATGGCGAGCGCGGCGGCGCGGATCGAACCGCCGAAGTCGAAGGCGAAAATCTGGCTGCGCGCGTAGCGACGGAACTGCAGCGCCATCAACGCCAGCAACACGGACTTTCCCGCGCCGGTCGGGCCGACGACCAGGGTATGGCCCACATCGCCGATATGCAGTGAGAGCCGGAACGGAGTCGATCCCTCGGTCTTGCCGTAAAGCAAGGGGGGCGCTGCGAGATGTTCGTTCCGTTCCGGCCCCGCCCACACGGCCGACAGCGGGATCATGTGAGCGAGATTGAGCGTCGATATCGGTGGCTGCCGGACATTGGCGTATGCATGTCCGGGCAAGCTTCCGAGCCAGGCATCGACCGCATTGACGGTCTCGATCATGGTATTGAAGTCGCGGCCCTGAATGACCTTCTCGACCAGTCGCAGCTTTTCGTCGGCGACGCGAGGATCGGCATCCCAGACCGCGACACTGGCCGTGACATAGGCCATGCCGGCGGTATCGGCGCCGAGTTCCTGCAAGGCCAGGTCGGCATCGGCGGCCTTGTTGGCAGCATCGGTATCCACCAGAGCCGACGCCTCGTTGGTCATCACTTCCTTGAGGATCGCGGCGATGGATTTGCGTTTGGCAAACCACTGGCGGCGGATCCTGGTCAGCAGCCGCGTCGCCTCAAGCTTGTCGAGCAGGATGGCGCGGGTGCTCCAGCGATAGGGAAACGCCAGCCGGTTCATTTCATCGAGAAGACCCGGTGTCGTCGCGCTCGGAAATCCGATGATGGTAAGGATACGCAGATGTTGGTCACCCAAACGCGGCTCAAGCCCTCCTGCGAGAGGCTGATCCGCCAGAAGCGCGTCGAGATAGATCGGCGTCTCGGGCACGCGCACGCGGTGGCGGCTCGTCGAAACGGTCGAGTGAAGGAAGGTCAGCGTCTCGGCGTCATCGAGCCAGCGGCACTCGGGCATGAATCCATCGAGCAACGCCAATATCCTGTCGGTGCGATCGATGAAGCCGCGCAGCAATTCGTGAGGGTTTACACCCGATTGCTCACGTCCCTCATAGAGCCAGGTTTCGGCGCGAGCGGCGTCCTCCGCTGGCGGCAACCAGAGGAAGGTCAGAAAGTAGCTGGACACGAAGTGCGCCCCGACTTCCTCGAACCCGGCCTTGCGCTCGGCGTCGACCAAGGCAGACGCGGCATCGGGAAAGAGACTTTCGGGATAGGTCGCGGCTTCGAAGCGCTGCGCTTCGACGAATATGCTCCAGCCCGAACCCAGCCGGCGGAAGGCATTGTTGATGCGACCGGCGACCGCGACCAGTTCGGCCGCCACAGCCGAATCCAGATCGGGGCCGCGGAACTTTGCGCTGCGCTGAAACGAGCCGTCCTTGTTCAGCACCACGCCGGGAGCAGCCAATGTTGCCCAGGGCAGATAGTCGGCCAGTCTGGCGTTGCGGCTGCGATACTCGGCGAGGTTCATCATACCTCAGCCCTCACACAGCCAGAAAGGACGGGATGCGCAGATGGCGCCGTCCAACTTCCACGAAGAGCGGATCGCGCTTGGCGGCCCAGACTGCCGCGAAATGCCCGATCGCCCAGATAGCGAGACCGACCAGCCAGAGACGCAGGCCAAGCCCGACCGCTCCGGCAAGCGTGCCGTTCATGATGGCGATCGAACGCGGTGCACCGCCGAGCAGGATATGTTCGGTCAGGGCGCGATGGACCGGGACCATGAAGCCCGGCACCTCGCCAAGCTGTTCGAGACCCCCCGCCATCAGACCAGCGCCCCGCCGCCGAATGAGAAGAAGCTGAGAAAGAAGGAACTGGCGGCGAAGGCGATCGAGAGGCCGAAAACGATCTGGATCAGCCGCCGAAAGCCGCCCGCCGTATCGCCGAAGGCCAGGGTGAGACCGGTGACGATGATGATGATCACCGCAATGATCTTGGCGACCGGGCCTTCGATTGATTCCAGAATGCTCTGAAGCGGCGCTTCCCAGGGCATCGATGACCCGGAAGCATTGGCCGCTGGCGCCATCATCATGCTGAGCACGATGACGGAGCCGGCAAGCGACAAATGGCGACGAAGGGTGCGCAAGGCATGGGTCATGCTTGGGGCTCCTCAAGGATTTCGGGATGGGCAGCAGAAGGCTCGCAGGCGGACACGACGCGATAGTCCCCGTCCGGGCCGAGGCCCTCAATGCGCGCGAGTTCCGCGAGGCGGCGCGCGGAGCCACGGCCTGACAGGACCGCGACGAGGTCAATGGTTTCGGCGATCAGCGCGCGCGGAACGGTAACCACCGCCTCCTGGATCAACTGCTCCATGCGCCGCAGCGCGCCGATGGCGCTTCCGGCATGGATGGTGCCGACGCCACCGGGATGGCCCGTACCCCAGGCCTTGAGCAATTCGAGCGCTTCGGCGCCGCGCACCTCGCCCACGGGGATGCGGTCGGGCCGTAGGCGCAACGATGAGCGCACCAGATCGGACAGCGAAGCGACACCGTCCTTGGTACGCATGGCGACAAGATTGGGCGCCGCACATTGCAGTTCGCGCGTGTCTTCGATGATCACCACACGATCCGACGTCCGTGCCATTTCAGCGAGCAGCGCATTGGTCAGCGTTGTTTTGCCGGTCGAGGTGCCGCCTGCGACGAGGATGTTGGCCCGGTCCGCAACGCCGAGGCGCAGCGCGTCGGCCTGGCGCGCCGACATGACCTCGGCGGCGACGTAATCATCGAGGGTGAACACCGCGACGGCGGGTTTGCGAATGGCAAAAGCTGGCGCCGTCACCACCGGCGGCAGCAAACCTTCGAAGCGCTCGCCGCTATCGGGCAGCTCGGCCGAGACGCGTGGCGTCCCGGCATGAACTTCCGTGCCGACATGATGGGCGACCAGGCGGATGATGCGTTCGCCATCGGCGGGCGAGAGACGCTCCGTGGTGTCGGCAAGACCTTCGGAGAGACGATCGACCCAGATGCGACCATCCGGGTTCAGCATGACCTCGACCACGCCGGGGTCATCGAGAAGCCGGGTGATGGCGCCCCCGAGCGCGGTGCGCAGCATGCGCGAGCTGCGAGCGTGTCCTTCGCTATTGTGGTGGGAGGCCGCCATTGTGTCCCCGTTCTGGCCGGAGACAAGACGATCCTGTCCCGACGGGGACGATTAAAAGAACCCGAAACATGGCCGATTCAACACCTGCTTGGCGGCGTCGTAGCCTGGCGTGCAAATACAGGAAAAAGCGTAGGGTACGGTCGACTGGATCCTGTAGCTACAGGGACTCGATGCACGTAGAGCTTAGCCAAGGCGCGAACCCCTCACGATAGAGTGCGGGTTCGACAGGCGCCAGCCCCGCAGAACGGAGCCGATCAGCGTACCCCCCGACGGTCCGCCCGTTATCGCTGCGACCGCGATACTTGTGTTCTTGTTTTGTTCTGGTATCCTTCCTTAACTCGCTCGGAATAGTATTATCCAATATTTTGCAGGGGGGATCGAGTGTGCTTGTAGAGAATCTTTCTATCGGTCGAGTTGTTATGCACGAGGTATTCCAGAGGAAAGACGGGCCCAATGTAGTGCCGCCATCCTATGGCAATGAGCTCGAAATTCTGGATGCCAAGGCTCTCAGTCACTTTGGAATGCGCATCACTGACGCGCTCTCAGCACAGTCCAAGAGCATAGAGATGCGGATAGTGAAGACCGAGGATGCGAGCGTGGTTGGAACGGCTCGACGTCTTGTTCTCGCAACCGACACCGATTTCCCCGACGTCTCCAATCACATGGCCGATGCCCTCGCTGATGCACAGAAATCACGAGGGATTCCCGGGGGAATGCTTCTGGTCTTTGATGGTAAAGTCGGTGGCGACGCAAAGCCCTTCGTCGGGGTGATTAAAGCGGAGATGCAGTCCGGCTTTCAGCGCCGATCGGCTGCAGCAAAAGTTGTGACCGAATTCCTTGAGAACATCTTTCTTACTCCAGCCACGAGACTTTACAAGCTCGCCCTTTTCATCTCTGATGACGTCGCTGTGACGGCGAGCACAAGTTGGAGATGCTTTGTTTTTGACAGTAATATCACGGCCGCTCGGCGAGAGAATGCAGCCGTATATTTCTATGATGGCTTTCTTGGCTGCGCCTTTCCTGAGAACGGGAAATACGAAACTGCGAAATTCTTTGATCTCACGAAGGAATTCGTTCGCACATCAGTAAATGACCGAGATCTTCGAAGGGACCTGAGCGACGCGCTGTTCGCCTTCGTTAAGGTGGATCAGGCGCCCACGTTCACCTCGCAACAGTTCGGCGAGACCTATCTGCCGCCCGAATTGCGCGACCCGTTTAACAAGTTCCTTGAAGCCAAGAAATTCCCGACCAATAGAGCCGTGGTTCGGGACATCAGCGAGATGGGTGGCAGGTTGCGGCGCCGGAAGTACAAGTTCGGTCCAGACATCGAGTTTTCGGCATCCCCGGACGCGATACGAAATGGCACAGTGACAATCGAGGATGTACCGCCCGGCGACGCTTCCGAGGGCGAGGCTGCAAGCTGGACCAAGATCACGGTCCGCAGGCCAGTCGTCGAACAACTATGACGACCGAGTTCGAGATCCTGCGGCGCTGGGAGGCGGAGCAGCAGCACTACGATGCCTGGGGCAGGTTCATCGTCCACACGGTCATCGACGGGCTCTCGACCCAGGTGGAGGCGCCGGATCTTTTCTTGCGCCTTCCAGTTAAGCACAGGCTGAAGGAGAGCAAGTCGCTCATCCAGAAGGCACTCTATCGTGGCAAAGGCTATGCCAACCCGTATGACGACATCGAGGACAAGGTGGGTATTCGCTTCGTCGTGCTCACCTCGGACGAAATACCCATCGTCGAAAAGGCGATCACCGAATTCGGCGACAAGTACTGGTTCTGGGAAAAGGCGCGGGACTTCGCCGAAGAGCGAGACCGTAAGCCTTGGGAGTTCGGGTACCAGTCGGTCCACTACGTGGTTCGGGCAAAAACGGGGATCGTCTTCGAGGGCCTCCCTATACCGCTGGACATTCCGTGCGAGATCCAGGTCCGCACGCTGCTGCAGCACGCATTCAGCGAAGTCACCCACGACACGATCTACAAGCCGAGCGTCAAATCGACGCCCGAGATGATGCGGGCTGCGGCAAAGGCGATGGCGTTGATCGAAGCGACTGACGACTACTTCCGCCAAGTCGGCAGCCTCATCGACGCATCAGTCAAGGGCGTCAGGGCGCTGATCGAGGCCTTGTCCGTGTATTATCGAGATAAGACCGGAGCGGACGCGACTGTCACCACTCTGGACGGCGAGCTGATCGACGCGTACCTCCCATTGGCCGGCGAGAGCTCGATTGACGACATCCTCCTTTGGCTGAACACCAAGGGGTTCATCATGGAACGCATCAAGGGCCGACGAGAGGACCAGACCCTGTTCGCTTTGCCCTCAATCTTGTTGCTCTATTTCGTGGTGGGCAATTTCCCGAGCATCGCCACCTCGCCCGGTTTGCTGACCGATGAGGAACTGGGGCCGATATACTCCGACCTTGGCTTGGCCCTCCCGCAGTAGCCACCAAAGTAGTCCGAGGCGTTAAAGCGAGAGCCGAAAATTGGGTCGGAAGCTGTCGGCTCGATTGCGCGCCCAATACTTTTAGCTGGCAGCAGGGCCCTCAGCTATTGTCCGCTGGATCTATGTCCTCGCTAATTTCCTGCCGCAGCTTGGGCCCTTGTGCTAGCCGCCGCCCCAACGCGGTTACGAAAGCGTCATAGCGTTCGGCCGCTTTGGCTCGCGCAGCCTGAGCGGCGGGTTCGGGCAGCGCCGGGGTCGAGGAGAGCCAGAAGCGGATGAACACCGCCATGGTCTCGACAGTGATTCCGAGATCGCGCTCGAGGCGCATCAGGCGACGGTCAACTTGATCGATCCGCTTAGCGATGGCCGCTTCGCGCCTCTCGTCGGCGTCGGGCGAGAGGAAAGATGCGATAGCGGCTTCGGCGATCATCGACTGGGACTGGTCCCGGCGAGCAGCATAATCCGCAAGCATCGTCATGATCTCGGGATCGAGATAGACCGAGACTTGCGCCTTCTTCTTGCGACGAACCATGATGCTCAAAGCTCCATGCCGTCGCCGGGATCCATCGAGACCTGCCGCGCGACCCCGCGCATCACGCGGGTCAGGCGCTGGCTGCGGGCGGCCTCATCGTCGCTGCCGTCATAGGACAAGGGGTCGAACTCGTTTTCGATCGGCGCCCTTTTCTCGACCGAGCTGACGCGGCTCAGCTCCGGCTGCTGCCGCCGCTCGGACTGAGTGGGATCCTCATCATCAACCATCGCCGCTTCGATAGTGGAACGTGGGCTTTCCGGCAGAGGCAAAGCACTCCAATCGTCGGACTGCTTCGGTGCGGGCGATACCAACTCCGGCGGCGGCAGCACGCGTTCGGTGAACCGGCGGTCCTCATAGTAGCGCGCCTTCTTCGCCCGGATCGGCGGAGTTCCGGCGACCATGACGATCTCGTCGGTCGGCGGAAGCTGCATGATTTCGCCCGGCGTCAGCAATTGGCGGGCGGTTTCGGATCGCGAGACCATCAGATGTCCGAGCCAGGGCGACAGCCGGTGCCCGGCATAGTTCTTCATAGCCTTCATCTCGGTTGCCGTGCCAAGCGCATCGGAAACGCGTTTGGCGGTGCGCTCGTCATTGGTGGCGAAGCTGACGCGCACATGACAATTGTCGAGGATGGAGTTGTTTGGACCGTAGGCCTTCTCGATCTGGTTGAGCGATTGCGCGATCAAAAAGCTCTTGAGCCCGTAACCGGCCATGAAGGCCAGCGCGCTTTCGAAGAAATCCAACCGCCCCAGCGCGGGAAACTCGTCGAGCATCAGGAGCAGCCGGTGGCGCCCGCTATTGGCCTGAAGGTCCTCGGTTAGCCGGCGCCCGACCTGATTGAGGATCAGGCGGATCAGCGGCTTGGTGCGGTTGATGTCGGAAGGCGGCACGACGAGATAGAGCGTTGTCGGTGCTGTCGCCTCCACCATATCGGCAATGCGCCAATCGCAGCGGCGGGTGACTTCGGCGGTGACCGGATCGCGGTAAAGCCCGAGAAAGGACATGGCGGTCGAAAGCACGCCCGAACGCTCATTGTCGGACTTGTTCAGCAATTCGCGCGCCGCGCTGGCGATGACCGGGTGCGGGCCGGCCTCGCCCAGATGCGCGGTTTTCATCATGGCCGCGAGCGTTGCCTCTATCGGCCGTCTGGGATCGGAAAGGAAGGCGGCAACCCCGGCGAGGGTCTTGTCCTTTTCGGCATAGAGGACGTGCAGGATTGCGCCGACCAGAAGCGCGTGGCTGGTCTTTTCCCAATGATTGCGCTTTTCGAGACTGCCTTCGGGATCGACCAGGATATCGGCGATGTTCTGGACATCGCGCACCTCCCATTCGCCGCGGCGGACCTCGAGCAGCGGATTGTAGGCTGACGATTTCGGATTGGTGGGATCGAACAACAGGACGCGGCCATGGCGGGCGCGAAAGCCGGCGGTGAGCTGCCAGTTTTCACCCTTGATGTCGTGAACGATGACCGAGCCTGGCCAGGTCAGGAGCGAAGGCACCACGAGGCCGACGCCCTTACCGGAACGCGTGGGCGCAAAACACAACACGTGCTCGGGCCCGTCATGGCGAAGATAGCTCCCCTCATAACGGCCGAGCACCACGCCGTCGGGATCAAGCAGACCCGCCGCCTTGACCTCTTGCGGCTTGGCCCATCGGGCAGATCCGTAGGTTTCGGCATTCCTGGCTTCGCGGGCGCGCCAGACCGACATGCCAATCGCGACGGCGATGGCGATGAACCCGCCCGAAGCGGCGATCATGCCGCCTTTGGCAAAGACTTCCGGGGCATAGGCCTCGTAGAAATACCACCACCAGAAAATTGCCGGCGGATAGTAGACGGGCCAGCCCGCAAGGCGAAACCACGGGGTTCCAAGCTGGGCCTGAAACCCGAGCTCCCAGGCGACGTATTGCGTGGCCGCCCATGTCGTCACCAGGATGATCAGGAAGACCGTGAGGATCTGGCCCCAGAGGATTTTCGTGGCTGACATGGCAGGTCCTTTCGATGCGGCGCTCAGAGGGCAAGCCCACGCTTTCGTCCAAAGCKCCAGTCCACCCCGCCATTGCCGCGCGCGAGACCCGAGACATGGCGGCCGAGATGCTTTTTGAGCGAGGGCGACCAGGGGACGAGTTGAAAGCCGAGTCCGTCATCGATCATGGCGAAGCGGCCCGACGCGAGCGTGAGACGCTGGCGGTAGGTGCCGGCGACATAGTCGCCCTCGGCGGTGCGGTTGAACGCAAGGCCGGTTTCTTGCGACAGCCTGCTGCCGAGAGCCTCGAGTTCGCGCCGGCGCAGCGTCTCGATCAGGTTGCGGCTGAAGATGATCCGGCGATGCTGGCGCGTGGCCAGTCCTTCCCCCACCAGATGCTCGGCGCGTTTTTCCATGGCCTGACGGACCTCGGCCCCGAAACCACCTGCGGACAGCGCAGCCGGATCGCGCGCCAGGGCCTGCCGGTCGAGCCAGGTCGCGCCCGGAGCCGAAACCTGGCTGTGCAGATCGAGGTCCGAGCGCACGGCGATTGCCACTCGCCGCTGTCCTCTGGCATCGTCGAAACCACGCAGCTCGACGATGGAACCGGGTGCGCTGTCACCGGCCGCATCGAGATCGGGAAGCCTGATGTGATGAGTACGTCCGTCGACGCCGTCGACAACGGCATAGGCCGTGCCTTTGAGTTCGTCATCGAGCCCGCGTGCGACCAGCCTGCCGATGACAGGCGCCTCCAGGCTTTCGCCGGCGAGCACATAGTTTGCAGCACCGCGCTCGATGCCGCGCTCGGTCAGCGCGCGGTGCATGCGCTTGATGATGTCGCCGCGCTCGCCGAGTTCCCGCAGCACCGTTGGTGCCTTGTCGTCGATCGCCCACTGGCCGGGGCCGATCTGCTCGGCCAGGCCGAGAGTTTCGAGTTTGCGCAGCCGTCCAAGTTTCAGCGCCCGATAGTCATCGGGCGGCTCGCCGGCGCGCAGAGCGACATCGATGATCCCGGTGCCACGTCCATCGCGCACAAGCTGGCGGTCAAGACCGGTCCAGCGTTCGGCAGCCATCTGGCGCTCGAGCGTTCGGCGAATGTCGTGTTCTGTTCGCGGCCCGAGCTCCTGGGTGATGAGATCGCGCGCCCGGTCGCGCATCCCTTCCTTGATATAGTCGCGCGCGATGACGAGATCCTGGCCGTCGTCGCGCATGCCGCGCACGATCAGATGGATATGGGGATGCTCGGTATTCCAGTGATCGACCGCCACCCAGTCGAGCCGGGTGCCAAGATCCTTTTCCATTTGCCCGGCCAAATCGCGGGTAAAGGATTTGAGGTCCGCCATATCGAGGGAGTCGTCGGGCGAGACGATGAAGCGGAAATGATGCCTGTCCCCACCACACCGTTCGGCAAAGGCGCCGCCATCCGCCGCGTCAACGTCCGGCCCGAACAGCCGCGCCTTCTCTCCGTCCCGGGTGACGCCATCGCGGCGCAGATAATCGAGATGCGTGCCAAGCGGCGCCTTGCGGGCGGTGTGACGAACAATGCGCGCCTTGATCACGGCGCCGCGCGAGCGCGCGGTAATGAAGCGATTGGCCTGAATGCTGGCGCGTTGGCCATGCCCGAACCGCGAGCGGTTGCCCGAGACGATCCGGCCCGAGCGTGAAACGCCGCCGCCGGCCTTCTTGGCCGCCGCCAGTGCCTGGGCAATGAACGGCCGGGCCTGTTGAGCGCGTGTCGAACGGATACGCCCGGGACGAATACGGAACTCGCGTTCATCGGACATGACGCGGTCCCGCAATGTGTGCAAACCCGAGCAAAAACGAGCGATTCCGCCTTGCGCGCACATTGCGCGCTCGGGTCACAAGGTGCGGAATCGCAAAAAATCCTGAGCAAAAACAACCGACCGCCTGGCCGACAATGTGCGGCCTTTTATCCTGCCATCGGTCGGTTGTTGCGGTCCTCCCCTGCCAGCCAGCACGCCATGGCGCGCTGGCGCACGATGCCGTGCGATCGCGCAAAAGCCGCATCATGGTGCGGCACCGCTATCGGCTCGAGTGACAAAAAAGGCCTGGTGCTGTCGCCGGTCGGGCGCACCGGCTGCATCCGGAACGGGAATACGGGTGTCGTTGCCCTGCGCAGACGCCGGGTGGCGGATAGCGCTCGTTCGATTGCCGCTGCGCGCAACAAAGAGCGGTGCCTCGCGCCAATCGGGCGGCAACGCAGCGGGCATGGAAGCGTCGTGAGACGGCGCCGTGTTACCCAGGATTGGGGCGAGCCTGGCGACATAGGCGCGCGTTTCGGCGGGCAGGACGCGGCCCGCCGAAAGATATTCATCGTAGCGGCCCGGCCCGGCATTATAGGCTGCCAGCATCGCCGCGACATTACCGTAGCGATCAAACATCGCGCGCAAATAGGCCGCGCCCGCGAGGATATTGTCGCGCGGATCATAAGGATCGCGGCCCAGGCCATGACGCTGCCGCAGCGCCGCCCAGGTGGCGGGCATGATCTGCATCAGCCCCATCGCCCCGGCCGAGGATATGGCGCGGCGATCGCCGGCGCTTTCGGCCTGCAGGACCGCATCGATCCAGAACTCGGGAATGCCGAAACGCCGCGAAGCTTCGGCAATATGGTCGGCATGTGCATCGTGCGGGACGCGCGGCGCGAGTGAACTTGATTGCGCCTGCGCCGCGAGGCCGTCCGGGCTGCAGAACAGGCCGGTAAGGAGAAGGAAGGCAATGGATCGGGCGGCGCGGTGACGCCCGATCGCAACGGAGGGATCATGCCCGAGGCGACAACGCGGCATCCCTCAGTCCTTTGCATCGCGTTTGGGCGGCCGGTTCCAGTGCAGCGACCAGGACGCCGCATCAGCGCCGTTCTGGAACAGCGCGGCACGGATCGGATACGGCAAGGCCGGATCGTCGATCAGCACGGAGAGATATTCTCCGGCCTTCTCGCCGGTGCGTGTCCAGGCCGCCCCGATCTCGGGGCCGGCGTCATCTTCGCCGAGGTGGACGCGATGGTCCGGGGCGTTTTCGACATTGGCCGGATCCACCGCGACGATGGCGATCTCGCGGTCGAGCGTGAGCGTCTGGATGCGCCCGGCAAAACCTGTCTTGTGCCTGGTAAATTCACCGATCTGCGGCATGGCGGTTTCCTTTCCTCAAGCGGTGAAGGACGATCGGGCGGGAATCGCGCCCGCCCGTGGACAAGCGTTCACCGCGCTGACGCCTGCCATTCGAAGCGGCCGTCACCATTCGCATCGGTCCAGATCGGCACGACGCGGGCGGTGACGGCTGAAAGCGGAAGCGGCCCGAAATAGCGGCCATCGAAACTGTCGGCGGCGTCCCAGTTCATCAGGAACACATCGCGTTTGGCGATCACGCGGCAGCCCTGCCAGGAGGGCAGGTCGCGGCCCATCCGGTCGCGCTCACGGGCATGGCCATAAAGGTGGTCGTAGGCGGTAATGGCTGTGCCATGGCGGCAAACTCTCGTGCCGTGGAGCGCCAGGACACGCTTGATCAGTGGCACGCCGCGCGGAAGGTAGCGGCGCGCTTCAAGCAGCTCGGCCAGCGCGTCTGGCGGCTGGACCGCGACCAGATCGGTGACTTCGATTGGGTCGGCCGGCTCGACGGCGTAGAGGCCGATGGGCGCACTGGCCGAGGCGTTCCAGATGAAGCGCGGACCGTGCCCGGTGAGGACCGGGGCGACGACCAGCCCGACCGAAACCAGAGCGGAGGCGAAAATGGCGCGCCGGGTCATGGCAGAATGCTCCGCCGCTTGATCCAGGCGCGGTGCTGCGCTTGCGTGTAGACGCGGGGGCTTTCCCCGGCCGCCAATCGGTTATGAATGTGGCGCCAATGATCGGGCGCGACATCGGCCCCGTCGATGCCGCGCGCCTCGATCGCATCGATGAGCTGCAGCACGCGCTCGACTTTCGGCCAGCCAGAGACTGTCAGCAGAAGTTCGCCGCCCGGCGTGACGGCGGGAACGGTCTGGTAGGCTTCGTGCGGCGCGACCGCGCGCAGGATGTCGAGATGGGAAGCGACGGTGCCGTAGTCATTCGCCGTCCAGCGCACGAAGGCGAAAAAGCTCCCGGGACGAAAGCCGAGGACACGGCGTCTGCGGTCGATGATGCGCTCCTGAACCGGATTCCCGAACCGCACCCAATATTCGATTGATTTCTCGATCCAGATCAGCTCCACCTCGGTCAGGGCCGTAGCCGATGAAGCGCGCGCCCCCTCGGCTGCCAGCGTTCGATGTCCCGCCAAGCCGGTCATTGGCCATCGTCCCCAGCAGGTGGAAATTCACGCTCCAGCAGCGCGCGCAGCATGTCGGCGACGGTCACGCCGCGCTCGAAGGCCACGATCTTGATGCGGCCGCGCTGCGCCGGCGTCACATCGATGGTGAGCCGCGCCGTGTTCGCAGCGCCGTCCGCCCTACCGGCCGGCTGCTCTTTCGCAGCTCTGACCCAGGTTTCGGGATCGGCCGGCCGGCGGGCAAAGCCGCTCCTGGGCGCTCGGGTGCTCATGACGCCCTCAGCGTGCGCGGGAGCCGCTCGATTTCATCAACCAGCGCTGCGATCTCATCGACCGCGGATGTGGCGCCGACCAATTCGTGAACGAGACGGCCGGTCTGGGCGGCGCTGGCGAAGGCGACACGCTGCCCGATCCGGCTCGCGAGCACCGGAGGATCGTGATCGGCGAGCGCAGCGGCGGTTTCGCGGCCAAGGATGGTGCGCGCAGCGCAGCGATTGAGGACGAAGCGGGAGAGGAGATCGGGTCGGTAAATGCGCGCTTCAGCGATGAGCGACAACATCTCGGCGGAAGCCCAGCCATCGAAGGGCGAAGGCTGCACTGGGATCAGCACCAGGTCAGCGGCGAGCAGAGCGGAGCGCATGAGACCAGCGACACGCGGCGGCCCATCGATGACGACATGATCGGCCTGCCGGGACAGTTCCGGCGCTTCCCGGTGCAGCGTGTCGCGAGCAAGGCCGATGACACCGAACAACCTCGGCGAGCCCTCGTGACCGCGCTGCTCAGACCAGTCGAGCGCCGAGCCTTGCGGATCGGCGTCGACCAAAGTGACCCTCTGCCCCCTTCCGGCCCATTCTCCGGCGAGATGCAGCGCCAGTGTCGTCTTGCCGACACCGCCCTTCTGGTTGAGCAGAGCCACGATCATCGCTGACCGTCCTCACGCTCACCGTGCGGCGGGCGCATGGTGTCGAAGCGGATTTCTGATGTGTGATCGGATGGCGTTGGTGGCCGCCGGTTCGCCGTCGCTCTGAGCGCCTGGCCGGTGCGGGCGATGAGGTTTTCAACATCGCGCCTGCGCTCTTCAAGGTTAGATTCTGTGTTAGACTCTCTGTTACGGGCGCGATTTGCCGAACGATCTCCGTGCCTTAAACCCGGATCGGGTTCCTGATAGCACGAGCCACCGGTTCCCGATGGCACGATAGTTCGGGTTCCCGATAGCACGAGGCCGTCCACAGCTTTTCCACAGGCCGGCCATGGCTCGAAGGCGAGCAGCGCCCGGCGCCCGATCTCGATCTCGGTAAAGAGCCTGTAGCCGGGCAGCGGCTGACGGCGGATGATATCGCGCAGCTCGAAGGCAAAGCGCTTATAGGGCGAGAGAGAGCCGGACTTCTGGTGCAGATGACGAAAATCGAACCGCCATCCGCCCTTCTGGCGCACGAGCCGGTAAAGCCAGCGGTCGAGTCCTCCGGTCAGATCGAAATAGGCCCGATCGATAGTCAGGATCAGCGCATCGTCCAGAACCGCGCGATAAAACCAGTCCGGCACGATCAGTTCGATACCGTCGGGGCGCCCGTTGCCGTCGGTTCGCTCCTGCCATTCATTGATCCAGGAAAAGCGGTGTCGCCGTCCTTCGGCGGGCTGGCGGATTGTGGTCGAGATGGTGGTGGATTGCAGCCGGTCGAGCGCCGCCTTGAGACGCTGGTAATCGCGCAGGCTGGTGCCGCGGCCGATGAAGGTGAGAATCTCATAGGGCGTCGCCGCCATGAGCCGCGAGGTGCGCAGGCCTGTATCGCGCGCTTCGACGATCTGGCTGGCAGCCCAGATCAGGATATCGGCATCCCAGATCGTTGCCATGCCGTGGTCGGCAACCGCCTCGACGCGGATCGAAATTTTTCCGGCGGTGAAGTCGATCGGGGTGATGCGATGTGATTTGGCGAGCGAGAAGAATGGATACGCCATGAGGTCCTGCGCGTCCCGCGGTGCGAAGTCACCGGGAAGCGCTCTGAACAGGTCGAGCTGCTCGCGCTCGGACGGGGAACGTCGCCGGATCGCCATGGATAATCCTCGCGCGCCGGTCAGCGATTGATGCCGCCGGCCGACCCACAGGCCGCTGGCGTGTGCCGTTTGGCTGGCAGAACCTGTCCGCGCGGATCGGAGGTTGAAGTAACCGCGCCGCGCGAAGCCCAGGCTTCGAGATCAGCCACCGAATAGACGACGCGCCCGCCGAGCTTGCGATAGGCCGGGCCGGTTCCATAGGTGCGGTGCTTTTCCAGCGTGCGCGCCGAAAGGCTGAGAAACACCGCCGCTTCCTTGGTGCGCAGGTAGCGTGGCGGCAGGGCGGCGAGATTGGGTCGCATTGTCGGGCCTCCGTGGCGTTGCCGGGCGCCGCTGCGGAGCAACGGCGGATCGCGATCACGGTGGCGAAGGAATGCAGGCGGGGTGGATGGGGAAGATAACAGGCGCACAATCCCCACCCCCGGCGTCGAAGCGCGCTCAGGATCGGCGACGATGCCGTAGCAATTTGCGATAGCCGCCATTGATGAGCGGCCCGGCACTTTCGACCAGCCCGATCACGGCATCGCGCAAAGATGAGGTTTTCCAGGGCTCGGCCGCGACCCGCTCGGGGCCGAACAGAGCGATGGCGATCTCGCGATAGGTAGCGCCGTTGGCCCGGCCGTCGGCGGCTCGCATCATCAGTCGGATACGTCGATGCTGGTACGGCGTGATGCGTCCGTCGCGCGTAACGGCGCGCGCGCTCAGCGCTTGCCAGAGCCGCAGCACTGCCTCGACCCGATCGGGCAGATCGTCGTCGAGTGGCAGGATGACAGCCGAGGCTCTATCGGTTTTTCGGCCCGACAGCAGCAGGATCTGCGCGACGATGCCGCCGCGATGGATGGCATGAAGACCTTCCGAACTCGGGCGAACGGCAGCAGGCGCGGCCAGCGACGGAGACGGCGGCAGAAATTCCGGAGCGTTGTCAATGAGCAAGACCGCCGGATTGGCGAGAGGCGACCATAGGACGTCCTGGCGAAGCGCGGAAAGGCTCGGACGAGCCGGGAAATCGCAACCCCCAGTGACGCTGGGCGTCGGTTGAATAGGGATGATCTTCGGCCTTCATGGCGACGAGCTCGCCATAATGCTCCTGGTAGCGTTCAAACCGCCGCAAACATTCCCATGCGAGCCCTTCGACCGAGAGCGTGTCGAAGAATTCATAGCGACGACCGTCTCGCCAATGGGAAGTGTCCGGTCGCACCCGTCCCTCCTCACGTGCAAAGCGCAGGTCAGATTTTTCGCCGAGCTATTTACGACAAGATCTGTTGCAGCAGCATGACGGGGCGGCCAGCAATGCGGAAAATCTGCCGACAGGCCGCGAAACGCCGTATCTCCCCCGCGTGTCTCCGTACGCCGCGCATGACTCGAACATCAGACCTATCGCTTCCAGAGAAGATGACGGTAACCGGTCTGCGCCATCCATTTGGCGCGCGCCAGATGAGCATCATGGACCCGGCGCGCGCGATCCGGCTCGAGAGCGGGGTCGATGCCAAACAGGATATGAACGGCTTCGGTCCACTCGGCACCATCGGCAGCGGCATCCAGCAGTCGCATGTACAGCTTGATATGGGCACGGTCGTAGGCGGTTAATTCGCTGGAGACCGGCGGTGCATCCTCGAAGGGTTCTATCGGGGGCATGTCAATTGCCTGGTGCGTGCTGCCCACTGCAGGACGTGGGGTAACACCAGATACTCCAGGATTGTGTGTTTTGGGAGAATATCGCTCGGAGGGAACACGGCATCTGCCGCTTGCCTGTCAGCGCTTTTTGTCACCACCATCATGGACCAGCAGCACTCCGTGTCCACGCTCGGTCGACAAGAGGACGACACCGGCTGCTTCGAGAGCCCTACGGACCTGATCACGCGTGCTTTCGTACACCTCGAGACCGCTTTCGGATTCGAGGCGCTTGAGCGCGGTCAGTGATACACGGGCCTTGTCAGCAAGCGTCTCCTGTGTCCAACCCAGCAAGGCGCGCGCGGCCCGCGACTGTCGGGCGGTGATCATGCATGATCACCTCCCATTGCGACCGGCGCGCACTCCAGAACTACGACTTCTCTATTCGGACCAACCCAGTAGCGAGAGACCCGTCACTCTCGAGCGGACATTTTACATACTATAGTTGATAAACTCATAGTATGTAAATCGCGATCTTCCTGCGCATGGACATGCGCAAACTGGTCGGCCGGAACTTCGCCCGCCTGCGTCGGGAGAAGGGCCTGACTCAGGAAGAGGTCGAAGCACGTTCCGGCTTCAGCCAGCAATATCTCAGCAGCCTCGAACGTGGGCGGAGGAATCCGACCGTGATTACGCTGTATGAACTCGCCCAGGCCCTCGGCGTCAGCCACGTCGATCTGGTCGAGCCCGACGACGAGGTTTGAGCGGCACACCCGCGAGGATCATGCTTCTCTTCGTGGTCGGTACAAGACCGCCACAGGATGGGATCAGAGGAACCGGCGGGACAATCTAAATTGCGACATCACCTCGGCATCGGCCTTGGCGGTCAAGTCGTATTTGCGCGCTCGCCGTTCCCCGTCCCCTCACGGGAAGTGCCTCGATCGAGCAGCAACCCGATCGAATCTTTATGCCGATGGAGTTGCGCCTTCCGGCCGCTGGCCCCAGTTGAATTCCGTTCCGTCGATCCACATGCGATGGAGGATCACAGCGATTTTCCGCGCCAACGCGATGATTGCCTTCTTGTGGCCTCGGCGTCGCGAGATCTGTGCACCCCATGCCTTGAGCGCCGACCACCGTTTCACGCGCGTCAGCAGCACTTGCGCGGCCTCATAGAGGAGGCTTCGCATCATCTCATCGCCCCATCTCGATATCCGTCCGTTGCGATCGACTTCGCCGGATTGTAGCTTGCGTGGTGTTAGTCCAAAGTGGGCGCCGACAGTGCGTGAGCGCGTGAAGCGGGCCGGAACATCGACCGTCGCCCGGAACGTCAGTGCGACAAGAGGACCGACGCCGGGAACGGTCATGAACCGGCGTGTCACTTCATCCTGGCGGGCTAACCGGACAAGCATGTCATCCAACCGGCCAAATTGCTCTCGCAACCCGCGCCGCGCCAGCAGCAAAGCGTCGGCCACGGTGTGCAGGTCCGTGTCAGCGATCAACTCGCGCACCCGAGACTCGAAGTCGCGAGCAGTCACCTTGCCGAGGTGATAGCCGAAGTTTCGGATGAGGCCGCGGATTTCGTTTTCGACGTCCTGCAGCTTGTTCCGCAGGAGTTGCCGCGCGGTGAGGATGGTGCGGAGACGCTGGCTGTTGGGCGTTTTCACATGCACCGGCTTGAACAGTCCGACGCGCATCATCTGCGCAATCCCGCGCGCATCGTGCCGGTCTGTCTTGTTGAGTTGCGCCGCCAGCGCTGCTTTCATGTGTCGGGTTTCGACGCAGACAACCGGAATGTTGGCTTCCGCCAACGACCCATAGATATGCTGTGACAACATCCCCGCCTCGAGACCGACGCGGACGATCGGAAACTGAAGTGACAGGATATGCTGAGCGATCTCTTCCGGATCGGAGAAAAGCTTGCGTTCATGCACCACGTTGCCATCGTGATCGACGACGCAGAGATTGACACTGCGGGCCGAGACATCCAGCCCGATATAATAGCTTTGAGACATTCCGAATCCCCTTCTTCGAATCAAGGACCGGCAGTTCTCATAACCAATCTTCGGACGGTTTTGTAAACTACGACTATTTCAGTCGTTCCTGGCATGTTCGCTGGAACGATAGCGCCGGCTGCAAGCGGCTCCGGAGTTCCTGACGTCACGGCCACTGCCACGCGCTGAGATCTTCGTTCATGGGGATACCCGGGCACTTGCTTGCAAGGTAGATCCAGGATCGTCACACCTGGGGGGAAAATCATCCTTGGAAGCGTCTGTCCCCGAGCGAATGTATGGCGCAGAGATATTCTCGTTGCATCTGGAGTTGCTCGCGCCAGAATCGGCCGAGCGGCTGGGGGGAGGTCGTTCCGGCTCGCAGCATTACTGTGGCTGCGCGCCGGAACGGGATGCAAATGACCTCATGGCATCGCCGCCTGCAACGTGATCGAGCTTTTCGAGTAGGTGCCGGAACATGTCTTCGGATCCGGTAGGCAATGCAAAGGCGGGATGCCTTTGCAGCTGTCGGGTAATCTCTCTCCGATGCCCGCGCCAATTGCGCGCGACACCTCAAAATTCGTGTCCCGTCTCATCTGCATCCGTATCCCTTCTCGTCATGATACGAAACAAAGCATGCCAAATTCCGTTCCCGCAAAGTTCTGTGGTGCGAGGGCACGGCTTGCTGGTGCACGGTTCCACGCGTCATCGAAACGCGCTGCTAACGTGTCAGAAGTATTCAAGATTGGTTTGGAGAGAAGAGTGAAATGGTTCGACCAGCGCACACGGATGAAGACAAAACGTCGCTTTGCTGAGGGACGGAAGCAAAGCGGAATGAGCGGTCATTGGCACGTTGATGGCCGAATGACGTGTTCGGGGCGTAGGCAGATCGGCTACTTCTGGATAGGCCGGGGAAGCAGGCCTGCTGTATGCCCCTGACACAGACAAAACCTCGGCTGCCCATTTCAAGCGGGGCGCCTGCAGGGCTCTTGAACAACCAATCAACTGAACTAAATCGTCTTCTGCCGGATGCCCATTCGGGGCCGGCATGTCGTGTGAATGCGAGAGAGCAGTCGGCGACAAAGGACTTGTATCCATGTTGCTCAAAGGAGGATGTGGCTATGAGAACCACTTTCGATTTCACTCCCCTGTTCCGGTCAAGCATCGGCTTCGACCGAATGCTGAGCGCGCTCGAAGCCGCGAGCCGCGTCGAGACCATCGACAACTGGCCTCCCTATGACATCGCCAAGACTGGCGAGGACGACTACCGCATCACCATGGCGGTGGCCGGCTTCAGCCAGGACGAGCTGACCATCACGCAGGAGCAGAACATGCTCATGGTGTCCGGTCAGAAGGCTGGTGAGGACAACGGTCAGTATCTGCATCGCGGCATCGCCGGACGCGCTTTCCAGCGCCGCTTCGAGCTGGCCGACCATGTAAAGGTCGTGGGCGCGAGCCTCGTCAACGGTCTACTGAAGATAGATCTCAAGCGCGAGGTTCCCGAAGAGATGAAGCCGCGCCGGATCGAGATCGCGGCGGGCGAGTCGCTCCCCAAGGTCGAGACCAAGCAGATCGAAGCCGAAAAGCAGGCCGCCTAAGGCCGTCCCCATCGCAACTCGCGCACCCGGCGCCGGGCAATCCGTTCGGCGCCGACGGGGAAGCTTTGCAATCCAGTGAACCGGAAGGAGAAAAACAATGAGTGTTCGTGATCTGATTCCGTGGGGCCGAAACAACGGAAACCAGCCCCCGAGCCTCTTCCGCGATGGCGAGCGTGATCCGTTCCTGTCGCTGCATCGTGAGGTGAACCGGCTGTTCGATGATGTCTTCCGTGGCTTCGGTTCCAGCCTGCCATCCTTCGGTGGTGTCTCCGCTTTCGGCGGGAGTTGGCCAAACGTCGAAATCTCCGACGGCGAGAAGGAGATCAAGGTGACGGCCGAGGTGCCGGGGCTCGAGGAGGAGGACATCGAAGTCCTGCTCAACGACGGCGTGCTGACACTGCGTGGCGAAAAGCGCTCCGAGACGGAGGACAAGGACAGGCAGTTCTCCGAGCGCTTCTATGGCCGTTTCGAGCGCCGTATCCCGCTCGGCTACGAGCTCCAGGAAGACAAGGTCGATGCACGTTTCAGGAATGGTGTGCTGACGGTGACCTTACCAAAGAGCGAGAAGGCGCAGTCGCGGGTCAAGCGCATCGCTATCAAGAGCTGACGCATGGCAGGCCGGCGGCGGGCCATTCGGCCGCCGCCGGCGCATCCTTCGCCAACCAGGGAGGGATGAACGATGGAGATTGTAGGACAGATAGAGCAAACGCCGAAAACGCAGGTTCCGCCGAGTTGGCCGTGCAACGACAACCGGCACAGGCCTCTTTCGATGGCAAGTTCATTTTTTCCGGAGGACGCGGTCGCGCGCATCTACAAACCATCCCGCTCGGTAATGTCCTCCGGCAAGGCGCGCACGAAGGGCTGGCGCCTCGCCTTCGAGCGGCGCACCGCGCCTTTTATCGAGCCGCTTATGGGCTATACGGGCGGCGACGATACGCTGACCCAGGTCGAGCTCAGTTTTCCGTCATTGGAAACCGCGATCAACTACGCCGAACGGCAGGGACTGACCTATGTGGTCCAAGCTCCGGACGCACAGATTGCTGCAGACCGCCGGCCAGCCGATGAAGCGCCTGTGCATGACGGAAGGCGGATGCACGCCTTCTCCGACGCGACCTTGGACCGGCTCGGCCTTTCGGCTCTTCAGGAAAGCTATGGGCGCGCGCTCGATAGCGCGGCGAACCGCAACGATCCGCCTGGTCCGGAAAGCTGGGCAACGCCCATGGGCGTGGTCGATGATCCAACGCTGACGCTGGAGGCCAAGCGTTCGATCCTTATGAACTGGGCCTTGACGGAGTATCTGATCGACCAGGCCACCAACGAGGGCATGCCTGAAAACAACCGGCCATCGCGCCTCGACGAGGTCGAACAGGCGCTGCTCGCACTCGAACGAGGAGTTGCGGCCGATCGGAATGATTCAGGCGCACGAAAGGCAGCGTGAGGTGCAGCGATGGACCCGCATGTCGTCTTCGATTGCCAGAAGGCTCTGCCGAACAGGTTTGCACTGACGCTTGCCGCCGCCGCGCGCACCCGGGCGCTCGGCCGGGGCGCTGAGCCAAGGCTCGATGCGGACAATGGCAGTGTGACCGATCTTGCGCTGCATGAGATTGCAGCCGGCGTGTTTACGCGCAACGAGCTTGCACCGTTTCTGCTCGATCCGGGCGGAAGGCGTTCTCTTCCTCCTCCCGGTCCGGGTTCCAGGCTTCGCGGCGGCGGTTGCGGAAGCGCCGCTGCCGCACCCGCCTCCCGTCAGCGGGAGACGGTTCATTGATGACGCAACCAACCGACAGTGAGGAATGAACGATGCTAAAGTCTCTGAACTCCGACAACCGGACCGCTTTCGATATCGTCAATATCGTCGCCGGTCTCGGTCTTCTGCTGTCACCTTGGTATCTCGGCTATTCGGCCGAAACCTATGCCGCGTGGAATGCCTGGGTCGTCGGCGCCGCCGTGACGCTGATCGGGGTCGCCGCGCTCTTCGCGTTCCATCAGGTAGAGGGATGGGCCAACGTTGCGCTCGGCCTTTGGGCCGTGATCGCGCCTTGGGCATTGGGCTTCTCGGCCGTGACGGCCGCGATGGCGGCGCATGTCATTGCCGGCCTCATCGCCGCGGCCCTGGCCGCAGTCAGCCTGTGGCTCGGCAGCAACCAGCCATATTCGACAGCTTGACGTCAAAAATGGCCCGGCCGTGCGCCGGGCCTATTCGCACTCTCCGTCTGACCTCAGGCGGAAAGGAGGACATCAGCCGACTGGTCAAAAACGGAGATCGCTCATGTTCAGGAGTGTCATAACCCTGCGTCCGGCCATCATCACATTCTGCGCGGCCCTCGCCTTCGCGGGACTGCCGTCCGCGGCCATTGGGCAGGCCGTGCCGGGCGTTGCGGGAGCGCTTCCCACCCTTGCCCCCGTGCTCGAACGGGTGACGCCAGCCGTGGTCAACATCTCGGTCGTCTCGGAGACGCCCGCGGCATCCAATCCGCTTTACAACGATCCGTACTTCCGACGTTTCTTCGATCTTCCCGAAGCGCCGCCCCCGCGGCAGCGCATGAGCGCCGGTTCCGGCGTGATCGTCGACGCGGCCAATGGCCATGTGCTCACCAACCATCACGTGGTTTCCAACGCCCGCGAGATCACGGTCACGCTGAAGGACGGGCGTCGCCTGCGCGCCGAGCTTGTCGGTTCGGACCAGGCGACGGACATCGCTCTCCTCAAGGTCGAGAGCAGCAATCTCGTCGCGCTGGAGATCGGCGATTCCAACCGCCTCAAGGTCGGCGACTATGTGGTCGCCATCGGCAATCCCTTCGGCCTCGGCCAGACGGTCACCTCCGGCATCGTCAGCGCGCTTGGCCGCAGCGGCATCAGCAATGACGGCTATGA
Source organism: Aminobacter sp. J44 (assembly GCF_007829415.1). Lineage (NCBI taxonomy): Bacteria > Pseudomonadati > Pseudomonadota > Alphaproteobacteria > Hyphomicrobiales > Phyllobacteriaceae > Aminobacter > Aminobacter sp. J44. The sequence continues at coordinate 158,225 of NZ_VLJG01000012.1, forward strand.
GGATTTCATCCAGACCGATGCCTCCATCAATCCCGGAAACTCGGGCGGCGCCCTGGTGACGCTGGACGGCAGGCTCATCGGCATCAACACGGCGATCCTCACCCCAGCAGGCGGCAACATCGGTATCGGATTCGCGGTGCCCAGCAACATGGCGGTTTCCGTCATGAACCAGTTGATCGAGCACGGCGAGGTGCGGCGCGGCAGGCTGGGCATCGGCATACAAGACCTCACACCCGATCTCGCGGAGGCGCTCCAGCTCGGCGAGCTGCGAGGGGCTGTGATCGCCAAT
>NZ_VLJG01000003.1:0-120966 GCF_007829415.1 Aminobacter sp. J44
CGCGAGGCTATCGAGAAGGTTGGCGCACGGCTCCTGTTCCTCCCGCCATACTCCCCAGACTTCAACCCCATCGAGATGGCTTTCTCGAAGCTGAAGGCCCTGCTTAGAAAAGCCGCCGCCAGAACCATTGACGATCTCTGGTCAGCGGTCGCCGMCTGCCTCTCCGCCTTCACCCCGCAGGAATGCCGGCACTACTTCGAGGCGGCGGGATATGACCCGGACTAAATCGAATCTGCTCTAGACGAACGCGCACACCATCTCAGCTTCGTCATCCTCGGGCTTGACCCGAGGATCCAGGCCTGAACGGCTCCGCTTACGCGGCGGGGGAGGACTTGGCGCTAACGCCGCCCAATGCTCCCGTTCCTTCCGTCCCCTTGCTGCCTCCTTCCGCCACTGCACCACCTGCCCGCTTCACCCCACCCTGAGCTCCGACAACACCTCGATCGAGCGGTCCTCGCGGACTTCCTCGAGCGGGCGGCCGTCGGCGCGAAGGCGCTCGTCGCGGGCAAGGTTGAGGTGGACGATCTCGTCCTCGTAGCGGGTCAGCACCGCCGTCAGCCAGCGGTTCACGAGATAGTCGGGCGTTGCCATCTCGACATTGAAGCGGTCGAGCAGCGCGTTGGTGGCATTGGCATCGCGCCAGTCACCGCCCACCACCCAGTGGTTGACGGTAAACAGACGCGTCAGCTTGCCCTGGCCGGTGACCCCCACGGCAACAAGGTGCACCGGCTCGCTGTCGCGCCCTTGTGGGCGCACGAAGCAGTGAAAGTGCCCGTGCTCGCCGAGCCGGGCACTGTCGTCATGGCAGTGGTAGTACCACTGCGCGCCGGTTGCCGGATCGAACACGTCCGGTTGCGGATAGTGCTTCCAGGTGACGAGCCCTTCGGCGGGCAGCGTGCGCAGCAGGACCGACGTGCCCGACTTGGCAAGCACGTGCTCGCAATAGGCCATCTCCTGCGCCGCGCGCTGCTTCGCCTCGTTGCTCATCAGAGCACGCCTGCCGAGCAGGGGTTGATGTCGGAAGCCGGTGCCGGCTCGGGGGCAGGCGCGGCGGGAATCGCCGAACCGCCGCTGAACTGGTCGGCAAGGTCGTCATAATTGCGCTGGCCGGGTGCCGGAGCAGGCGCCGCGGCCGCGCACGGGTTGAACGACTCCTGCGCCGCGGTCTTCGGGGCAGGCGCCTCGCTGGTCGCATAGTCGGCCGCGACCGCGCCGACCGCCACCAGCAGCGCACCGGCGAATAGGGCAGTGTTCTTTGTGTTGCTCATCTTACTTCTTGAACCCGTCGAGACCGAACAGCGGGCGGGCGGCGATGCCCGCAAGGCTTCCAATATAGGCCATCACGAACCAGACCCAGCCATGCAGGCTGCCGGAGGCGATGCCGCTGAACAGGGCGCCGATGTTGCAGCCGAACGAAAGGCGCGCGCCATAGCCCATCAGCAGGCCGCCGATGATGGCCGCGAGCCACGAGCGGAACGGCACCTTCACCTTCGGCGCGAACTTGCCGGCAAGCGAGGCAGCGAGCGCCGCACCGAGGATGATGCCGAAGTTCATCACCGAGGTGACGTCGAACAGCACGCTCTGGCTCAGCACCCGCGCTTGCGCCGGAGCCTTCCAGAACGTCCAGGAGGCAACGTCGATGCCGGCGGCCTGCGCGAGCTTTGCGCCCCACAGGCCAAAGCCGTAGGTCACCGACCACGGATGGCCGGCAAGCAGCAGCGTGAAGATGTTGCCGAGCGCGAGCACCAGCGCTGCCAGCACCAGCGGCCACGGGCCGTGCAGGAGGGTCGATGGGGTCAGGCTGCCAAGCCCCGAGAAGATCGACTCGACATTGCCGTGGCGGCGCTTTTCGATCAGCGCCAGCACGCCGACGATCAGCGCGATGCCGATGAGCGTGACGGCAACGCCGCCGATCGGCCCAAAGGTTTCGCCGAAGCGGATGACCGGGAGCGACGGCAGGGTGAGCCAGTAGGGCAGGTGCAGCGTGCCGATGGTCGCGCCCGCGATGAAGCCGATGAGCGTCACCAGCATGCGCGCGCTGCCGCCGCCGACGGTGAACAGCGTGCCCGAGCCGCAACCGCCGCCGAGCTGCATGCCGAGGCCGAACATGGCGGCGCCGAGGATCACCGAGACGCCGACCGGCGCCCATGCACCGACCACGCTCTTGTCGAGCGGCACCAGTCCGCTCATCAGCGGAATGAAGACGATCGAGGTCAGGCCGATCATGATGAACTGCGCGCGCATCGAGCGGCTGCGCTTTTCGGTGGCGAAGCGCTTCCAGCCGCCGGTGAAGCCGAACGAGGCCTGGTAGAGCGCCAGGCCCAGCATGCCGCCGACGAGGAACAGCAGCGCCTGCGTCGTGCTGACGATCGAGGACAGCACCGCAAAGCCGGCGACGATCGCGACACCGATTACCAGGAGCGGAGAAATGTCGACCCTTATGCCCTGCGGCTTGGTGTCGAGAGTTGCATATGCCATGTGAATATCGGCCCGGTTTTAAAAGAGCGCTGCTTATCCCACGCGCGGGCGTCAAGTTGAACGAAACTCCTACCCGCATTTTCCACGATAGCGAAAATCCGCACCGGAAAGGCGAGGTTTCGAGGAATGGATTTTCTTCTTCCCGCCTGCGCTCTCGTCTAATTTGCGGGACGACAAGTAACAGCCGAGGCTCCATCGTGAAATTTCAGTTCGTCCGTCCGGCGCTTCTCGCGCTGTCTTTGCTCGCCGGTTCTGCCCCGCTGACGGCCGGGCACGCCCTTGCCGCGTCTGACACGCAGGCGCCCGCGCAGGCTGAGGAAAACCGCGCGCAGCTGATCCAGTACGCGGCCGGAACGGACCTGAAGAAGATCGCCGCCGAGAACGACAAGACGGTCGTCTTCTTCTTCGCCTCCTGGTGCCCGAACTGCATCCTGACGCTCACCGAGCTGTCGCAGAAATGGTCGGAGGTCGAGCCGGACATCACGCTGGTGATCGCCGACTACGACACCGAGACCGCGCTCAAGGCTGAGTATGGCGTCACCTACCAGGACACCTTCGTCCTCCTCGACAAGGAGGCAAAGGGCGTGAAGCTGTGGAATGCGGGCGGCATCGCCGGACTGAATTCCAACACCCGCTAAATGAGCCTCTTTTTCGCGTTCATCGCAGGCATCGTGACGATCCTGTCGCCATGCGTGCTGCCGCTCTTGCCCGTTCTGCTGGCGTCCTCGTCGATCGAAGGACGCTGGCGGCCGTTCGGCCTCATCCTCGGCTTTGCCACCTTCTTCACTGGCATCACCCTGCTCTTGAGCTTGCTCGTGCGGCAGGTCTCGATCTCGCCTGACGCGCACCGCACCGCGGCCGCCGTCATTTTCGTGCTGATGGGGCTGGTGCTCGCCATTCCCGCGCTCAAGGCGCGGTTCGAGCTCGCCGTATCGGGCGTCACCTCGCGCTTCAGCGGCGGCTCAGGCCGCCGTTCCGAAGGCTTCTTCGGCGGCCTGCTTGCCGGCGCCGGCCTCGGCCTTGCCTGGACGCCATGCGTCGGCCCGATCATGGCTGCGGTCATAACGCTCGCGCTCAACCAGCAGACGACGCTGTGGTCGGCGCTCACCGCCATCTCCTTCAGCCTTGGCACGGCCCTGCCGATGGGCACGGCGGTGCTGCTCGGCCAGCGGCTCTATTCCAGGATCGGCTTCCTCAAGAAGAACAGCGCCCGCATCCAGCAGGTGATGGGCATCCTCATCCTGCTCGTCGGCCTCGGCATCTGGTTCGGCGTCGACCGCTCGATTCAGGTCGCGCTGTTCAAGGCATTCCCGGGCTGGGAAGCCACCCTGACCGGCTGGGAAAGGTCAGTCGTTCCGTGATTTCCGGGACGGACTGAGAAAGAGAAAAATTTTCTCCTTCCCACCCGGCAATTGGCAATCGGTTGATTGTTTCATTCTCCCGCTTCTGAGATTTTCAAGCCATTCAATTTTCTGGAGTTTTCTTCATGCTTCGCACCTTCACCCGCCGCCTTCTCGCTGCCGGCGCTCTGTCCGTCCTGACGCTGACGGTTGCTGCCCCGACGCTTGGCACCGGGCTTTCAAACTCCATCGTCAGCATCGCCGCGCAGGCTCAGGAAGCCGCGCTCCCGATCATCGTCAACGTCGACCAGTTCAACGAGCTCGTCGGCAAGGGCGCCAAGGTCGTTGACGTCCGCCAGCCGGCCGCCTTCGAGGAAGGCCACATTCCGGGCGCTGTGAACCTGCCGTGGGCGAAGCTGAACGTCTCCGAGCGTGACGGCATCCGCAACGAGTTCGAAGCAGACGAAGTGATCGAGAAGATCATCAGCGAGGCCGGTATCTCCAACGGCGACACGCTGGTCATCTACGACACCAACTCGCTGCCGGGCCGCGCCTTCATCGCCCTCGAATATGCGGGCTTCAAGGACAAGATCCACGTCCTCGACGGCGGCATCGGCGCTTTCGCCGGTGAGCTCGAGAAGGGCGCTGTCGAAGTCGCCAAGTCGGACTTCAAGATCACCGACAAGTTCGACATGCGCGTCGACAAGGCCTATGTCGAGACCAAGCTGAAGTCGAACGACACCGTCATCGTCGACGGCCGCAACGCCGATGCCTATGTCGACGGTCACATTCCGGGTGCGAAGTCGCTGACCGCGGCCCGCCTGCTGACCGAAGACAAGAAGGTGCTGCCGGAAGACGTGCTGAGCGGCCTTCTCGCTTCGCGCGGCATCGACAAGGAAAAGGAAATCCTGTCCTACTGCGGTTCGGGCGTGGCAGCTGCCAACAACTACATCGCGCTTCGCAACCTCGGCTACAAGAACGTCCGCATCTACGACGAGAGCTGGGATGAGTGGAGCCGCGACCCGAAGGCTGACCAGGCTCTGGCGCTGAACAACTACGCTTTCTCGGGTGAGAACCTCGCCGAGGAGGGCCCGAAGTTCCTTTCGGCCGACGAGGTCAAGCAGCTCGCTTCCGATCCGAACGTCGTCGTCGTCGACGTCCGTTCGCCGTCCGACTACAACGCCGGCCAGATCCCGGGCTCGGTCAACGTCTTCTGGGATGCGACCCTCGACGAGAACCGCGTTCTCAAGAGCGCCGACGAGCTGAAGAAGCTGTATGAGGAAGCAGGCGTTACCCCGGACAAGAAGGTGATCCTGTTCACCCGCGGCGGCGTCCAGCTGACCCACTCCTACACGGTCCTGTCGCTGCTCGGCTTCAAGAACGTCGACTTCTTCACCGGCAAGTTCGAGGGCTGGGAAAACGGCGCGATGCGCCGCGGCTGATCCCTCGGATCATCGAACTTCTCAGAGGCGGGCGCGAAAGTGCCCGCCTTTCTTTTTGGGCGGGTCGCTGCACCGGAAGATGTAGAACAACATCCGCAACTCGAACCTTACCTTGCGCGTTAAGCACGGCTCACTTCTTCCCGTCAGGTTGTCGCTGCAAGGAGGACCCCGGTGTCCGACAAACTCAAGACCGCGCGCCGGCGCCTCGACACGCACGAGGCCGCCGCGTTTGGGCCCTCCATCGACGTCGTCAAGATGGCGGCGGTCCTCATCTCGGCCTCTATCATCGTCGCCGCGCTCTACCTCGGGCGCGACGTGCTGCTTCCCCTCGCGGTCGCCTTCCTGATCGGTTTTGCCCTCAACCCGCTCGTCTCCTGGCTCGGCAATCGCGGCCTGCCGCGTATCCTCAACGTCATCCTCGTGATGACGCTGGTGCTGGCCGTCCTCGGCGGCCTTGGCCTGCTGATCACCCAGCAGGCGCGCTCACTCAGCGCGCAGCTTCCGTTCTACCAGACCACCATGCGAGACAAGCTCGGCGACCTGCGCGAGATGATGCAGGGCCCCGGCATCTTCGACGGCGCAATGCGCACGGTCGACGCGGTGCAGGAAGAGGTGAAGGTCGAGGACGCGACGGAAGTCGGCCCGCCGCCGCAGAAGGTCGAACTCTACGTGCCGCCGCAGTCGCCGTTCAAAACCGCGATCGAATGGCTGACGCCGGCGATCGAGCCCCTGACCACGATCGGCATCATCTTCGTCTTTGTCTTCCTCGCGCTTCTCGATCGGCGTGACCTGCGCGACCGGCTGTTGCGCCTTCTTGGCGGCAACCTCCACCGCTCCACTGCGGCGATCGAGGAAGCAGGAGCCCGCATCAGCCGCTACCTGCTGATGCAGCTGCTGGTGAATGTCACCTACGGCATCCCGATGGCGATCGGCCTCTGGTTCATCGGCGTGCCCGGCGCGATCATGTGGGGCACGCTTGCGGCGGTCATGCGCTTCATTCCCTATCTCGGCCCGGCGCTGTCGGCGATCTTCCCCATCGCGCTCGCCTTTGCGGTCGATCCCGGCTGGAACATGGTGCTGATGACGGTCGCGCTGATCGTCTTCCTCGAGCTCGTCTCCAACAACATCGTCGAACCGCTGCTCTATGGCACCAGCACCGGCCTCTCCGCGCTCTCCCTCATCGCCGCCGCGACTTTCTGGACGCTGCTGTGGGGACCGGTCGGCCTGATCCTGTCGACGCCGCTGACCGTCTGCCTGCTCGTTCTTGGCCGCAACATTCCGCAAATGCAGTTCCTGGTGACGCTCCTTGGCTCTTCGCCCGCGCTCGATCTTCCGACCCGCATCTACCAGAGGCTGATTGCCGACGATCCGGAGGAGGCGGTCGAGATATCCAACGAGGCGATCGAGGAAACCTCGCTCATCGACTACTACGACGAAGTCGGCCTCGAAGTGCTGCGCCAGGCAAGCGCCGACTATTCGCGTAACTCGACCGCCGAATATCGCCTCCGCATCGCCAACGGCATGGACGACCTGCTCGACGAACTGCGCGAGGATTATCCAGCCGCGCCCGAAGCCGCTATTGGCCCGCGCGTCGTCTGCATTGGCGGCAAGTGGGAGATCGACGCGGTCTCGTCGGAGATGCTGGCGCATGCGCTCTCCACCGAGGGCATTCGGGCCGAGTTCCGTGGCGCGAGCTCCATCGGCCTGCGCAAGGTGGCGAAGCTGGACCTCGCCGAGGTCGACACTCTTTGCATTTCCTATTTCAGCGACGCCCCGGACGTTCCCGCTCGTCAGATCTGCCGCCGCATCCGCCAGAACTGGCCGAACGTCCGCATCGTGCTGGCGCTCTGGAACTGCCCGGAGCACCTGACGGTCAAGGACGCGCACCAGATGCTGGGCGCCGATGCGCTGGTCACGTCCGTCCACGAGGCGGTGGCGCGCATCCGCCGCCTGCTCAAGCCTGTCGAGGCGCAGGCCGAGGTCCTGGCGGCGGCACCCGAGAACGACGAGGAACGCATCCGACTTCTCCACGAGACGCATCTTCTCGACGGCCATGTCCGCGAGGATCTCGACCTTCTCGCCAAGCGTGCCGCCGATGTGTTCAAGGTCGGCTTTGCCGTTATCTCTGCAATAGATCGCGACAAGGAATTCATCGTCGGCCAGAGCAAGGACCTGCCGGGCGTGCGCACGAAGGACGGCACCGACATGATCGTCATGCGCCGCGACGATGCGGTCTGTAATCACGTCGTCTCGACCGGCGAGGTGCTGGTGGTGGAGGACACGCAGCGCGACCCGATGTTCGCCGAGCATCCTGCGGTCGAGCTCTGGAACACGCGCTTCTACGCCGGCGCGCCGCTGAAGCTTCCCGACGGCCATGTCCTCGGCGCGCTGTGCCTTCTCGATAACGAGCCGCACGAGCTGACGGAAAAGGAGACGCAGCTTCTCGAGACCCTCGCAGCAGATGTGGTCGCCGTCATCACCGGCGAGGAAGCGGACGAGGTGAAGCTCGAAGACGAGAAGGAGCCTGCCAGCGCCACCGTCGGCCAGATGGTTCCCGACTAAGCCGCGCGGAACATATCGCCGCCTCCCGCATTGCGGATCATCACTGAGGGAGAGGCATTCATGGCGCAGGCCTATTGCGGACCGGCACCCGAACCGCAGCAGCTGTTGGCTGCCTGGAACGCCGACGCCATCGCCATTGCTCTCTCCGCCGCCGTCCTCGTCCTCTTCCTCCGCCGTTCCGGCCCCTCGCGTCCGCTGCCGCTTTGCCTGGGGCTTCTTCTTTTCCTCGCGCTATTCCTGTCGCCGCTCTGTGCGCTGACGGTGGCGCTGTTTTCTGCGCGCGTGGCCCACCATGTCCTGCTGGTCGCGGTTGTCGCGCCGCTCCTGGCTCTGGCCTTCCCGGCTCATCGCATCCGTGCGCGCCTGTCGCTCCAGTTGCTCGCCGCGCTTCACGCGCTGGTGCTCTGGTTCTGGCACGCGCCTGCCGTCTACGAGGTCGCGATCCTTTCCGCCGCTCCTTACTGGACGATGCAGCTGAGCCTCCTCGGCACAGCGTTCCTCCTCTGGCAGCGCGTCCAGGCGCCCGGAACGTCACTCGGCTCCGCGCTCCTCGCGCTTCTCGCCACTGGCGTGCAGATGGGCATGCTCGGTGCGCTGCTGACCTTTGCGCGCGAGTCCCTCTACGCACCGCACTTCACGACGACGCTTCCCTTCGGGCTGACGCCGCTTGCCGACCAGCAGCTTGGCGGCCTTATCATGTGGGTCCCGGCCGCTCTTCCCTACCTCCTCGTCGCGGCGCTGCTCGTCGCGCGCCGGCTTGAACGTCCATCGGCGCCGGCGCTTCGATGATCTGGCTGAAACTTCTCCACTTTGCCGCGATCGCGATCTGGAGTGCCGGGCTCATCTGCCTGCCTGGCCTCTACGTCCAGCGCGCGCATGTGCCGGATGAGCCGTCGAAGCATCGCCTGCAGGCGCTGGTACGCTTCTTCTACGTCGTGATCATCTCGCCTGCCGCCTTTGTTGCGGTCGGCAGCGGCACGGCGCTCATCTTCGTGCGCGAGCCGTTCGAGGCGTGGTTTTCGCTGAAGCTCGCCTTCGTCGGCGCGCTGGTGATGATTCACATCTTCACCGGCCTCGTCATCATCCGCCTGTTCGATGACGGCCGCACCTATCCGGTCTGGCGCTTTGCCGCCGCGACCACGCTCACGGTCGCCGTTGTCGGCGCAATCCTCGTCGTGGTGCTCGCAAAGCCTGACCTGCCGAACCTGACCCCGGAAGTCTTGAACCAGCCCGGCGGGCTGAAGCGGCTGGCCGCCAGCCTCAATCCTTTTCCGAGATGATGAGGCCGATGCCGTGATCGAACACCAGCTTGCCGCCATGCCAGCCCGCCAGCCCGGTGAAGATGCTCGCCAGCACCGAGAGCATCAGCCCGTGCGGCAGGACGACGTTCGGATCGGCCAGCCGGATTCCCCAGTTGAGACCGGCAACCGAGATCAGCATCATCGCGGCAACGGCATGCGTCCAGCTCGCCACTCGCGCGCGGATGCCGGGTACCATCAGGAGCTCTGCCGTTCCGATCGACCCGGCGGCAACGCCAGCCGCGAAGGCGAAGCCCGCCGCCCAGATGCCGGCGCGCAACCAGAACGGGTCGGCCGTCCACCAGTAGAACACGTCGCAGCCAAGCGTCGCGATCACGAAAGCAATCGGGAAGTGAACGCTCATCGCATGCAGCGGATGTCCGGCCACCGCGACCGCCGATTCGACCGGCTTGTCGGCAACCTTCTCGATGACGGGATTATGCCCTTGCGTGTCGGTCTCGCTCATGAAGATCCTCCCTTGCGAGCTGAAAGCGCGCCGCGCCCCGCATGGTTCCGAAGCGCCGCACTTTTCGCGCCGCTTCCCCTTCTCGCCGCTTGCGGCGGTCCGCTCTCAGCACTCGAACCCGAAGGTCCGTCAGCCAGCAGCACCGCCACCCTCTGGTGGGCAATGTTCTTTGGCGCAGCCCTCATCTTCGTCGTTGTCCTGGCGCTCGGCGCGCTCGCCATGCTCCGCCCGCGCGCTATCGCCAGCTTAGGCCCGAAGCGCACGATCCTCTGGGGCGGGCTCATCGTCCCGTCCCTGATCCTCACGATGCTCGTCATCGCGGCATTCGCGCTCGGCGAGCGGCTGCTTGCCGCCCCGCGCCCCGACATGCCGCTGCGCATCGAGGTCACTGCGCGCCAGTGGGTCTGGGATTTCCGCTATCCCGACGGCTCGGTCACCTCCGGCCATGTCCGCATGCCGGCGGGCGAGGATGTCGACTTCGTGCTTGAGAGCGCCGATGTGATCCACGGCTTCTGGATCCCGCGCCTTGGCGGCAAGCTCGACGCCATCCCGGGCCACCGAAACGTCATCCGCCTGCGCGCCGACCGGCCCGGAACCTATGGCGGCGTCTGCGCCGAATATTGCGGTTCGGGCCACGCCGTCATGCCCTTCACGGTCGAGGCGCTGCCGCGTGCTGAATTCGACGCCCTGTCTTCCGGACTGGCGGNCCCGCCAGAAGCCTGAGCCGATCCGTCTTCACAAGGAGCTCTCGGCAATCTGGGAGACGCCTCCCGGCATCGCGCAGCTGTCGGCGGTCAACCACACCATCGTCGGCAAACGCTTCATCCTGACCGCCTTCGTCTTCTTCGCGATCGGCGGCCTTCTGGCGATGCTGATCCGCGTCCAGCTCGCCACCTCCTCGACCGCCTTCGTCGGCCCTGAGCGTTACTCGCAATTCTTCACCATGCACGGCACGGTGATGATGTTTCTGTTCGCGATCCCGCTGTTCGAGGGTTTCGCGATGTACCTGCTGCCAAAAATCCTCGGCGCGCGCGATCTCGCCTTTCCGCGCCTCTCGGCCTACGGCTTCTGGTGCTACCTCTTCGGCGGCTCCATCCTGATCGTCGCCCTGCTTCTGGGCGTTGCGCCCGAAAGCGGCTGGTTCATGTACACGCCGCTCTCTTCGTCGGTCTATTCGCCCGGCATCAACAACGACATCTGGCTGCTCGGCATCACCTTCGTCGAGATTTCCGCGGTGTCTGCCGCCATCGAGATCATTGTCACCATCCTGCGGCTGCGCGCGCCCGGCATGAGCCTCGAGCGCATGCCGATCATGGCCTGGTACCTGCTCATCACCGCGTTGATGATGCTGTTCGGCTTTCCGCCGCTGATCCTCGGCTCGATCCTGCTCGAGCTCGAGCGCGCCTTCGGCCTGCCGTTCTTCGATCCGGTGAGGGGAGGGGATTCGCTGCTCTGGCAGCACCTGTTCTGGCTGTTCGGCCACCCGGAGGTCTACATCATCTTCCTGCCCGCCGCCGGCGCGATCTCTATGATGATCCCGACCTTCGCCCGCCACGAGCTCGTCGGCTACACCGCCGTCGTCGTCGCTGTGGTGGCGGTGGCCTTTCTCTCGTTCGGCCTGTGGGTCCACCACATGTTCACGGTGGGCATCCCGCACCTCGCGCTCGCTTTCTTCTCGGCTGCGAGCGGCCTCGTCGCCATCCCCACCGGCGTGCAGATCTTCGCCTGGATCGCCACATTGGCCGAAGGCCGCCGCCCGCGCTGGGACGTGCCGATGCTCTATCTCGGCGGCTTCCTGTTCATCTTCGTGCTGGGCGGGCTCACCGGCGTCATGCTCGCCATGGTGCCCTTCAACTGGCAGGCGCACGACACCCACTTCGTCGTCGCGCATCTGCATTACGTGCTGGTCGGTGGCTTCGTCTTCCCGATGATGGCCGCGACTTATTACTGGCTGCCGCACTTCACCGGCCGCGTCAGCGACCACAAGCTGTCGGTCCCGGCCTTCTGGCTGATCTTTGGCGGCTTCAACCTGACGTTCTTCCTGATGCACCTCACTGGCCTGCGAGGCATGCCCCGCCGTGTCGACGTCTATCCCGCCGAAGCCGGGTGGGATTGGCTGAACCTTCTTTCCTCCGTTGGCGGGTTCGTCATGGCGGCGGGCTTTGCCCTGTTCGTCGTCGACCTGGTGCTCCAGGTGCGCTTCGGCACCGCTGCCCCCCGAAATCCCTGGGGCGCGCGCACGCTGGAATGGGCGATGCCGACCCCGCCACCCGCTTACGCCTTTGCCTCGCTGCCGCACATCGACGACCGCGCCGACCGTCTCGATCCCGATACGCTGGGGGCTGAGCTTTCTTCCGGCGACGGCTATCTCGGCCACGCCCGCAACGGCTGGATGGAAACGCTTGGCGTCGACATGGCAACCGGAGCGCCGAGCGAAATCGTCATCCTGCCGAACCGCACCTTCAAGCCGCTCATCAGTGGCGTTCTCACCCTCTTCTTCGTGCTCTGCCTGCTGTTCAAGTTCTACTGGCTGTCGCTGGTGGTTCTCGCGCTCGTCTTCGCCTCGCTGCTTGCCTGGAGCCACGGCATGGGCGCGCGCCGCGACTGCGAGGAGCTTGCCGCCGGCAATGGCCTTGTCCTGCCGCTGCACTGGCAAGCGGAACGTCCGCCCTCCTGGTGGGCGATGGTGCTCGCCTGCGCGGCCGATGCGACGATGTTCGCCTCGCTTCTGTTCGGCGGCCTGTTCCTCTGGCTGGTCGCGCCGCAATGGCCGCCGGCGTTAGTGGCGCGGCCTTCGGTCGTCCTTGCCCTCTTCGCCGCGCTGATGATCGGTGCTGCGGCCGTGTCGGGTCGTCTCGCGGTCAGGGCGCTGCAGGAGAGGGGACCCGTGCCGCTCTGGCTCGGCCTCGTCGGCGCAACCCAACTCGCCGCCGCCTTCCTCTTCCTGCTGATGGCTGCGCAGATCCCGGCTCCAACCTCGCACGCCCATCAGGCAACCAGCCTTGCGATGCTCGTTTATGCGGCGATCCACGCCGGCATCGGCGCGATCTTCGCGATGCACGGCTTCTGGCGCTGGCACGGCGGCTACCTGTCCGCCCTGCGCAGCCTTGACCTGCGCATTGCCCGGATCTGGCACGACTATGCCGCCGTCACGGGCCTCGTCTCGCTCGCCGCTACCTTCCTTCTCGCCTTCCTGGCCTCCGCCCCGGCAGAAGGAGCGCGGCCATGAACGTGTGGGCCATTCACGCGCGCAACCCGCTGCTACTCGGCGCCGGCTTCACCATCTGGGCGGCCGCCTTCGTTGCGCTCTATTCGATGCTGTCGGTGGGGTGCGCCTTTGGCTGGCAGCAGGTGGAGGTCCTGGGTCCGATCACGCTGCAGCGGCTGCAGCTCGTCGCGATCCTCGCCGTCCACCTCGCCGCCATCATCTTCCTCGTGATGGCGCTGCGCGCGCATGGGCAACGCTTTCTTGCCCGCGCCGCTTATTGGGCCGCACTGGCGGCCCTTGGCGCGAGCATCTTCAACTTCGCGGCGGTGTTCTTCCTGTCGGCATGCGTGTGAGCGGCGAAAGCCCGACGGAAACCGTCAGGCGGTGCGCTGCTGCGGCTGGGCGATGGTGCGCTCGTTGACGGTGCGCAGGCCCGTGGCCACCACCGACACCTTGAACGTCCCCTCGAGCGATTTGTCGAAGATCGCGCCGACGATGATGTCGGCCTCGGCATCGACTTCCTCACGGATGCGGGTAGCCGCCTCGTCGACTTCGAACAGCGTCATGTCCGGACCACCCGAGATCGAGACCAGCACGCCGCGCGCGCCGCCCATCGAGGCTTCGTCAAGCAGCGGGTTGGCGATTGCAGCTTCGGCGGCGGCCATGGCGCGGCCCGCGCCGCTCGCCTCGCCCGTGCCCATCATCGCCCGGCCCATGTCGCGCATCACGGAGCGGACGTCCGCGAAGTCGAGATTGATCAGGCCTTCCTTGACGATGAGGTCGGTAATGCAGCGCACCCCCGAATAGAGCACCCGGTCGGCCATCGCGAAGGCGTCGGCAAAGGTGGTCTGCGCATTGGCGACGCGGAAGAGGTTCTGGTTGGGAATGACGATGACGGTGTCGGCGCACTGGCGCAGCCGCTCGATGCCTTCCTCGGCCGCGCGCATCCGGCGCGTGCCCTCGAAGGTGAACGGCTTGGTGACGACGGCGACGGTGAGGATGCCGGCCTGGCGAGCCGCGTGCGCAATGACCGGGGCCGCACCCGTGCCGGTGCCGCCGCCCATGCCGGCGGTGACGAAGCACATATGCGTGCCGGCCAGCCGGTCCATGATCTCGCCGATCGATTCCTCCGCCGCCGCATAGCCGATTTCCGGCAGCGAACCGGCACCGAGACCCTCGGTGGTCAGCGCTCCCAGCTGGATCAGGTGCTGCGCCTTGGACATGCCAAGAGCCTGCGCGTCCGTATTGGCGGCGATGAACTCGACGCCCTCGAGGCCCTGCGCGATCATGTTGTTGACGGCGTTGCCGCCGCCTCCGCCAACGCCGACCACGGTAATACGGGGCTTCAGCTCAACGATATTAGGGTTGGCAGCCATCGCCAGTCTCCAGCAAATCAGTTTTCCCGCCCGGAATGGAGGCAGAAAGTATCCGAATCAAGGCAATCTCCGCCTTCTATAGGTGACCAGAGACGGAACGGCAGCGCAAGGTCTGCCGCAAGCGGCGACAGGCCGCCAGTCATCAACAATTGACACAGGGAGAAGCGCAGCGCGCTCCGGTGATGTGGGTCGTCGTGCGTTCGGGAGCACGCAGCATCTATGGCAGGCCAGGACCAGGCCAGCCGACCCCTTTCCGCCGGAGGCAGGTCCGGCAGAATTTCCTGGTCACCGGACGGTCGTGTCGGCTGTCACTGCGCGCGGCAGTTCAGGTTCCCAGTGACTCCGTCGGCATCATGATGCGGCGGCCGGTGAACGCCTCGATCAGATCCTGCTCCGTGGTTACGCCGCGCTGAAACTCGTGCACAAGCTGGCTTGCCAGACGCAGGCCTTCTTCGCCTTTGGGTGCGAGGCCCCGTTCCTCACAGACCGCTGCGTGAACACGCACGATCATGGACATGTCGTCGGGGGAGAGATGTTGCTGCGGGGAAGACATCGAAATCCTCCTTTCGGCCGGAAGGCCAGTAGCCGCGTCGTCCGCCGGGTGTAGGTCCCGGCAGCGGGGTTCATAAGAGGTAGTCTATCAGCGATCCCTCATGAATGCGAGGAGCAAGAGTCCCCCAAAAGGCGACCAAGGCGTCCACCGGCCAAACCGATTGCTCAAACGGCGCCGTGAATTGGAACATCTGTCCAACAGAGGAGACTGAGCCACCTCATGCCGGGTACCTCGCAACCGGCGGCTTCCCCGACGTCAAAATATTTCGCCGTGATCATTGCTTAATAAGCCTGCTTATAATATATGCTGCTTATGAAATCAGAAAATGACAGCCGGCTGGGCATGCTCCTGCATGATGCATCCCGTTTGCTCGCCAAGCGTTTTGAGGCGCGGGCGGCAGGCGAGGGCCTTACTGCGGCGCAGTTCCGGCTGATGGTGCATGTCGCCAAGGAAGAGGGAATTTCCCAGGCCCGGCTTGCCGAGCTGCTCGAGATCGAGCCGATCAGCGTCTCCCGGCTGGTCGACCGGATGCAGGACAGCGGCTGGGTCGAGCGCCGCTTCGACCCCAGCGACCGGCGGGTGCGCACGATCTACCCGACGGAGAAGGCCCGCGAGGCCTTCGGCAGGCTGAAGGCGATCGCCGGCGATGTCTATGAGGAAGCGCTGGCGGGGCTCGCCCCTGCTGAGCGCGATACGCTGCTGCACGGGCTGAGGGTCGTGGTCGCGAACCTCGCCGAACCCATACAAAGATGAAGAGAACACTCGCATGAACGCCCCCGCAAAGAATGTGGAAGCCGAGCAGGCTGCTCCCGCCAATGCCGCGCCGCTGTCGCCGGCCGCCAGCCCGAAGAAGGGCGGCGGSAAGCGTGTCGCGCTAATGATTGCCGTGCCGCTGGCGCTTGCCATTGCTGGCGGCTMCGTCTGGCTCACCGGCGGCCGCTACCAGGAAACCGACAACGCCAACCTCAAGCAGGCGCGCATCACCATCACCTCGGAAATCCCCGGACGCATCGTCTCGCTCAACGTCCATGACAATCAGGAGGTGAAGGCGGGCGAGGTGCTGTTCGAGGTCGATCCCGAGCCCTACCGCATCGCGCTCGAGCAGGCTGACGCGGCGCTGGCCGCCGCACGCATCGGCGTCGAGCAGCTGCGCGCCGGCTACAGCCAGGCGCTGGCGCAGGAGCGCGCCAAGGCGGCCGAAGTCGCCTATCTCGAATCCGAATTGAAGCGCGCCCGCGCGCTGAACGGCAAGGGCGTCGGCAGCCAGTCGTCGCTCGATACCGCTCAGCGCGACCTCGACAAGGCGCGCGACGAGCATCAGGCCGCTGTCGAAAGCGTAACCGGCGCGCTTGCCGCGCTCGGCGGGGATGCCGGGATCGCGACCGACGATCATCCGTCGGTGCTCGCGGCACTCGCCGCGCGCGATCGTGCCGCCTACCAGCTGTCGCAGACGACGGTGAAGGCCCCGGCCAGCGGCGTCACCACCCAGGCTGCTTCGGTCAAGCTCGGCCAGTATGTTTCGGCCGGCACCAGCCTGTTCACGCTCGTTGAGACCGATGACACCTGGATCGAGGCGAACTTCAAGGAAACGCAGCTCACCAACATGAAGGTCGGCCAGGAGGCCGAGGTCGTGCTCGACACCTTCCCCGACAAGCCGCTCAAGGCCGTCGTCGAGGCGATCGGCGCGGGCACCGGCGCCGAGTTTTCGTTGCTGCCGGCGCAGAACGCTACCGGCAACTGGGTCAAGGTCACCCAGCGCATCCCGGTGCGCCTGCGCCTGACCGAGGCGGAAGCCGAACTCCTGATGCGCACCGGCATGAGCGCGACGGTCTCGGTCGACACAGGCGTCAGCCGCTCGTTTGCCTCGCTGTTTGGCGCGACGAGCGCCGCCGCCGCTCAGCACTGACCCAACCCTGACGCACCAACCGGGCCGCGCCTTCCGGGCGGCCCGCCAGCAATCGTCCGGCCGGCATGGCCGTCCTGCCCATAGCGGGCAGCGCTGAAGGTTTTTCCGATGGCAACCGCCGCCGCAACATCCCAGGCAGAATTTCCGCATCGCGGCCTGATCACCCTGTCGATCATGGCGGCAACGATCATGCAGGTGCTCGACACCACGATCGCCAACGTCGCCCTGCCCAACATGACCGGCGACCTTGGCGCCAGCCAGGACACCATCAACTGGGTGCTGACCTCCTACATCGTCGCCGCGGCGATCATGACCCCGGTGACCGGCTGGTTGTCCGACCGCTTCGGCAAGCGTGAACTGTTCCTCGTCTCCATCGTCGGCTTCACCATCACCTCGATGCTGTGCGGCCTGTCGTGGAGCCTGACCTCGATGGTCGTGTTCCGCATCCTGCAGGGCCTGTTCGGCGCGGCGATCGTGCCGCTGTCGCAGTCGTTCCTCCTCGACATCAACCCGAAGGAGCGGCACGGACAGGCGATGGCCGTCTGGGGCGCCGGCATCATGGTCGGCCCGATCATCGGCCCGACGCTCGGCGGCTGGCTGACCGAGGTCGCCAACTGGCGCTGGGTGTTCTTCATCAATCTGCCGGTTGGTCTGCTCGCGCTTGCCGGCTGCGCCGCCTATCTGCCGCGCGCGGCGGCGCGGCCCCGCGGCTTCGACCTGTTCGGCTTTGCGATGCTGTCGCTCGGCGTCGGCGCGCTGCAGATGATGCTCGACCGCGGCGCGGAGGTCGACTGGTTCCAGGCAACCGAGATCTGGATCGAGCTTGGCCTCGCCATCACCGGCTTCTGGGTGTTCACGGTGCATCTCTTTACCGGCAGGGACACCTTCATCGACCCGAAGATTTTCGCCGACCGCAACTTCGTCACCGGCCTGATCTTCATCTTCATCATTGGCATCGTGCTGCTTGCCTCGATGGCTCTGCTGCCGCCGATGCTGTCGCGGCTGTTCAACCACCCGACGATCCTGACGGGCATGGTCATGGCCCCGCGCGGCGTCGGCACGATGATTTCGATGCTGCTGGTCGGCAAGCTGGTGCGCCTCGTCGACGCGCGCATTCTCGTCGTGGCGGGCCTCGCGCTCACCTCGTGGTCGCTCTACGAGATGACCGGCTTCACGCCGCAGATGGACGACACCCTGATCCTCACCACCGGCGTGGTGCAGGGGCTGGGCCTGGGCCTCGTCTTCGTGCCGCTGTCGACGGTGGCGTTCGCGACGCTCGAGCCGCGCTTCCGCACCGACGCGGCCGCCCTCTTCAGCCTGGTGCGTAACATGGGCTCGTCGATTGGCATTTCAATCGTTACCGCGTTGCTCACCCGCAATCTGCAGATCAACCATTTGGAACTGTCGGCGAACATCAACCCGAACAATCCGGTGCTGCAGGCGCTCTCCCCGGCGGCGGCGCGCGGTGATCTCACTGCCCTGTCGACGCTCGACAACCTCGTCAACCAGCAGGCGCTGATGATTTCCTACATCGACGACTTCAAGCTGATGATGATCGTCACGCTCGCCGCGATTCCGCTCGCCCTGTTCCTGCGCAAGCCGAAGGCCGCGCCTGCGGGGGCTCCCGCCGCCGCTCACATGGACTGAGGCGGGCCCGAGGGCGGCCAGCCCTCAGTCGTAGCTGAGGTCCGTCGCCTTGCCGCCGAAGACGCGGTAGACGTAGAACGAGGCGCCGATCATGATCGGCAGGGTGATCGCGGTTCCTGCGAGGATGATGGCAAGGCTGCCCGGTGCCGCCGCCGCCTCCCAGATCGTCAGCCGGTCGGGCACGACATACGGGTAGAACGAGTAGGCAAGGCCGGCAAAGCCGAACGCGAAGATTGCCGCCAGCGCCAGGAAAGGCGTCAGCGCGTGCTGGTCGCCGGGCGCCGGCATCCGGAACGACAGCCGCCACAAGAGCAGAAAGACGATTCCGGTCAGGATCGGCAGCGGCGCCAGCAGCGCGATCTGCGGCCAGCTGAACCATTTTTCGTAGATGCGCGCGCTGGCAAAAGGAGTGGCCAGCGATACCGCCACCATGCCAACGACGGTGAAGATCAGCGCCTGGCGCAGGAACCGTACGGCCTTCAGCTGCAGCTCCCCTTCCGTCTTGTAGATCAGCCATGCCGCGCCCATCGCCGCGTAGGAAGCGGCAAGGCAGAGCGCGACAAGGAGGCCGAAGCCGATCGCACCCGCGCCCGTTTCCAGCCCCAGCACGTAGACGCCGAGCATGTAGCCTTGCGCCAGCGAGGCGATCAGCGAGCCGATGAAGAACAGCGTGTTCCAGCGACGCTTGTGGCGCAGCGGCACCTTGGCCCGGAAGTCGAAGGCAATCCCGCGCAGAATTAGCCCGAACAGCAGCGCGAAGACCGGAAGGTACAGCGCGGTCAGGATCACCCCGTGCGCCAGCGGGAACGCCGCGAGCAAAAGCCCGGCGGCCAGCACCAGCCAGGTCTCGTTGGCATCCCAGAACGGCCCGATCGCCGCGATCATCCGGTCCTTCTCGTCGTCCTCGGCGACCGCAAACAGGATGCCGATGCCGAGGTCGAACCCGTCGAGGATGACGTAGACGAGGATCGCCACGCCCATCAGCCCGGCGAATATCAGCGGCAGCAGGAAGTTCCAGTCGTAGGTCATGGGCTTACCCCTCCGCCTGCATCGGTTGTGACAGGGCGTGGTCCTCGACGCCCGGGAGCGGGGTTTTGTCGCCGTCACGCGCGGCCTTGACCGCAAGGTAGGTCAGCACGCCGAGATAGACCACCATCAGCACGATGTAGAGGAGCACGTAGACGGTCAGCGTGAAGCCGACATGCGCCGCCGGCACCGGCCCGACCGCATCGGCGGTGCGCAGAACGCCGGTCACCAGCCATGGCTGGCGGCCGATCTCGGTCGTGTACCAGCCGGCAAGTGTCGCCACCCATCCGGAAAAAGCCATCGGCGCATAGGCAAGTGCGACGGCGCGCGGCAGCGTGTCCCGGCGCCACAGGAAGAAGGCGGCCGTCCACGACAGGAGCAGCATCAGCACGCCGACGCCGACCATGACGCGGAAGGAGAAGAAGACGGGCGCGACCGGCGGGTGGTTGCCCTCGAAGTCGTTGAGGCCGGGCACCACGCCGTCGACATGGTGGCGCAGGATGAGGCTCGCGCCGCCGGGCACTGCGATCTCGTAGCGGTTTTCGCGCGCTTCCTCGTCCGGCCAGGCGAACAGCACCAGCGGCACGTTGCCCCGCGTTTCCCAGTTGGCCTCCATCGCCGCGATCTTCTGCGGCTGGTGCTCCAGCGTGTTGAGGCCGTGCATGTCGCCGACGAAGATCTGGATCGGGATGAGCGTTGCGCCGAGGAAGACGCCGGTACGCAGTGCCTTCCACATCGATTCCGAACCGTCGCCGGCGAGGAAGCGCAGCGCCGACATGCCGGCGATCAGGAACGAGACGGTGAGGCCCGAGGCCAGCAGCATGTGGACGAGCCGGTAGGGGAAGGACGGGTTGAGGATCACGTCCCACCAGTCGGTCGGATGGGCAACGCCGTCGATCATTTCGAAGCCGGCGGGCGTCTGCATCCACGAATTCAAAGCGAGAATCCAGAAGGCGGAAAGCGTCGTGCCGGCGGCAACCAACACCGTCGCCAGCGTGTGCACGAAGTTCGACACGCGGCGGAAGCCGAACAGCATGATGCCGAGGAACATCGCCTCGAGGAAGAACGCGGTCAGGATCTCATAGGCGAGCAGCGGGCCGGCGATGTTGCCGACATGCTCCATGAAGCCGGGCCAGTTGGTGCCGAACTGGAAGGTCATCGTCACGCCGGTAACGACACCGAGCGCGAAGGACAGCGCAAAGACCTTCACCCAGAAGAAATAGGCCCGCATCCAGGCGCCGTCGCCGGTCGCGTTGTAGCGCAGCTTGAAATAGAGAAGCACCCAGCCGAGCGTGATGGTGATGGTCGGAAAGAGAATGTGGAACGAGATGTTGGCCGCAAACTGCAGTCGGGAAAGCATCAGTGCGTCCATTACGGTGCTCCGTGTTCCTCATTCCGTAAGGGAACGATAGGGCGGAAGAACCACCGCGTCAAAGCGGGCGCTGTCGCAGGGGCGCAAGGTCGCACCCGGAGCGACCCGAAACATGCCCTCGCCACGCGGGCGCATTGCCTGCATGATGGCGCCGAGGAACGCGTTCAGGGAGGGGAAGATGATTGCGGTGATATTCGAGGTGGAGCCCGCCGAGGGCAAGCGCGACGCCTATCTCGGCATCGCCGCGGATTTGAGGCCGATGCTCGACGGCATCGACGGCTTCATCTCGATCGAGCGGTTCCAGAGCCTTGCCGATCCGAAGCGGATCCTTTCGCTGTCATTCTGGCGCGACGAGGCGGCAGTCGCCGCCTGGCGCAACACGGAAGAGCATCGGCAGGCGCAGCGGGCCGGGCGCGGCGGCATCTTTGCGGGCTACCGGCTGCGCATTGCCTCGGTCATCCGCGACTATGGCCTGAACGAGCGCCGCGAGGAGGCGCCGCAGGACAGTCAGCTCGTCCACGGCGCCTGAGGCGTCAGTCGCCGTTCTGGCGAACGAGGCACCAGCCGCCGATATGCTCGTAGAGCGTATCGCGCAGCTGCTTGACCTCCTTGTTGAGCCTTGCGAGCTCTTCCGCCGATCTGCCGGAGGCTTCGAGCAGCGAGGCGCCGAGGCAGCCGGCCTGCAGGCGCATCGCGCGGCCCTGGTCGGTAAGGCCGATCACCACCTGGCGTTCGTTTTGCGGATTGCGGGTGCGGCGCACCAGTCCCGCGGCCTCGAGGCGCTTCAGGAGCGGCGTCAGCGTGCTCGATTCCAGCGCCAGCTGTTCGGCGATGACGCCGACCGTCTGTTCGTCGCGGCGCCACAGCACGTTGAGGACGAGATATTGCGGGTAGGTCAGTCCCAACTGGTCCAGCAGCGGCTTGTAGACGCGCTGGATAGCCATGCCGGCGGAGTAGATCGCATAGCAGAGTTGGTCGTCGAGTGGTGCCGGCCCCTTTGGCTCAATGCCCATTACGTGTTGCCTTTCCTTCCCTCGGCCCGAAGGCCGCCATTTCAGCAACACACATATATTACGATAAGAATTATTTTAAAGAGCTGTGCGTTGCGGCCGCTTCCCTACGGGAAGATTTTCCGCTGCGCAACAGGGCGATGCCGCTCAGCACGACGATGATGCCGCCAATATAGGTGAGAAGATCCGGGCTCTCGTTGAAGACGACAATGCCGAGGATGAAGGCAAAGAGCAGTCGCGAATAGCGGAAGGGTGCCACGACGGAAACATCCCCGGTGCGCATTGCCCGGGTGAGCGCGCCATAGGCGGCGCAGCCGACGGTGGTCGTCAGCGCAAGCAGGGCCCAGGCGCGCAGCGGCGGCCACACCATCTCGCCGCCGGTCCAGGCGATGAGGATGAGGCCGGAGACCGTCAGTACCACGAAGCCAAGCACACCAAGCTGCGCCGTCGACATCGAGACGGGGCTGGCGCGCGTGGCCAGGTCGCGGCCGGCGAAGCCGAGCGTGCCGAGCACGGCGAAGATAGAGGCGAAATCGAAGCCCTCACTGCTGGGCTTGAGGATCAGCAGGACACCGATGAAGCCGACGAAGATCCAGATCCAGCGGCCAAGGCCGACGCGCTCGTTGAAGAAGAGGACCGCGCCAAGCGCTACGATCAGCGGCGTTGCCTGCAGGATTGCCGAGACGCTCGACAGCGCGGTGAGCGCGATAGCGACGGAATAGAACAGCCGGCCGCAGATCTCGCTTGCCGAGCGCAGCAGCATCAGCCGCGAGGTAACGGCGGGATGAAACGGCTTCTGCGCGTTGGCAAGCGCGATCGCCATGAAGACGAGCGTGCCGGCGATGCCGAAGATCAGGATCGCCTGGCCGACCGGCACGTCGCGCACGGCGGCCTTGAGCGCCATGTCCTCCAGCGCGAAGAGGAACATGGCGAGCGTCATGTAGAGCGCGCCGCGATAGTTTGCCGTCATGGGTTTCTGCCGATCCCGGGTTTGCTCTGGCGTAGCGGCTTCGCCGCCCGCCGGCAATGGCCGGGATCGCAGCGAGCGCTAGGCCACCTTGGTGACCATTGCCTCCATCAGCTTCTGCTGGGTGAGCACGCCAAGCGGACGGCCGTCGCCAGAGACGACGGTGAGCCGGTCGGTATCGGACTGCAGCAGGATGCGCGCGGCATCCTCAAGCAGCGTTCCCTCGGTCGCCGTCACGCCCTGCGGCGCCTCGCCCGCTGCCAGCGGCGTCATGATCGTCTGTACCTCGACCACGCGGCCGCGGTTCACATGCTCAACGAAGCTCATGATGTAGTCGTTCGCCGGCTTCAGCACGATTTCCTGGCCGGTGCCCTGCTGGATCACCTCGCCGTCGCGCAAGATGGCGATGCGGTCACCGAGGCGAAGCGCCTCGTCGAGGTCGTGGGTGATGAAGACGATCGTCTTGCGGATCTCCTTCTGCAGGTCGAGCAGGATCGTCTGCATGTCCACGCGGATCAGCGGGTCGAGCGCGGAAAATGCCTCGTCCATCAGGAGGATCGGCGCGTCGTTGGTCAGCGCGCGGGCAAGGCCGACGCGCTGCTGCATGCCGCCCGACAGCTGGTTCGGATAGCTTTTCTCGAAGCCGTTGAGACCGACGCGCGAGAGCCAGTGCATCGCGGCTTCCACCTGCTTCGCACGCGGTACGCCCTGGATTTCGAGCCCGTAGACAGTGTTTTCGAGCACGTTGCGATGCGGCAGCAGCGCGAACTTCTGGAACACCATCGCCGTCTTGTGGCGGCGGAATTCGCGCAGCTCCCGCGGCGACATCTTCACCACGTCCTCGTTACCGACCAGCACCTCGCCGCGCGTCGGCTCGATCAGCCGGTTGATGTGGCGGATCAGCGTCGACTTCCCCGAGCCCGACAGCCCCATGATGACCTGGATGCAGCCGGCCGGCATCGCAATGTTGATGTCCTTGAGGCCAAGGACGTGGCCGTACTTCTCGTTGAGCTCCGTCTTGGTGATGCCCTGGTCGAGCAGGGGGGCGAGCTCGTTCGCTTTTGGCCCGAAGATCTTGGACAGCCCCCTGATCTCGATGCCGTGGTCGTTGCGCGGGTCAGCCATGTACGATTTCCAGATGCTTTTGCAGACGCTTGCCGAATGCCTGGCTGACGCGATCGAAAATGATGGCGATGCCGACGATGGCGAGGCCGTTTAAAATGCCGAGCGTGAAATACTGGTTGTTGATCGCGCGTAGCACCGGCTGGCCGAGGCCCTGGACGCCGATCATCGAGGCGATGACCACCATCGCCAGCGCCATCATGATGGTCTGGTTGATGCCGGCCATGAKGGKGGGCAGCGCCAGCGGCAGCTGCACGTTCTTCAGCTTCTGCCAGCTGGAGGAACCGAAGGCGTCGGCGGCTTCCAGCACGTCGCGGTCGACGAGGCGAATGCCGAGATTGGTCAGGCGGATCATGGGCGGGATCGCGTAGATCACCACCGCGATCAGGCCCGGCACGCGGCCGATGCCGAGCAGCATGACCACCGGGATCAGGTAGACGAAGCTCGGCAGCGTCTGCATGACGTCGAGGATCGGGTTGATGACGTTGCGGACGCGATCCGAGCGCGCCATCAGGATGCCGATCGGAATGCCGAGGGCTATGGCCAGCACCGTGCACACCAGGATCATCGAGATGGTCCGCATCGTGTCGTCCCACATGTCGAACATGCCGATCAGCAGGAGCGTGATCATGCTGCCGAGGACGATCCAGATGCTGCGGCTGGCGAACCAGGCAATGGCGGCGATCACGAGGAGGACGATCGGCCAGGGCGTGTTGAGCATCAGCCGCTCGGCCCAGACAAGGAAGACGCGGAGCGGATCAAACACCGCTTCCAGCTGGTCGCCGTAGTTTCGTGTGAAGACGCGAAAGCCGTCGTCGATGGTTCGCCGCATATCGCGCAGGAAATTGTCGCTGAGATGCGGGAAAGACCAGAACCAGTCCATGAATATCCCCTCGGTGCCCTTCCGGCCCGCATGGCGGGCCGGACCAGTGCGCCAGTCTTGTATGCGAATGCGAGACGGCGGACTGCGCCAGGCACAATCCGCCGTCGGTCAGTTCGATCAGAGAGCTGCCTTGATCTTCTCGGCAACCTCCGGGCTCACCCACGTCGTCCAGACATCCTCATTGTTTTCGAGGAAGTGGCGGGCGCCGTCCTCACCGGTTGCCTGGTTGTCGGTCATCCACGCCATCAGCGCGTTGACGGTGGCGTTCTTCCAGGAACGGTTGTTGAGGTAGCCCATGATCTCCTCGCCGGCGCGCTCGGCGAACTTCGGCGTCACGAGGGTCTGGACCGTGTCTGCCGGCCACTCGTTCTTCTTCGGGTCAGGGCAGTCGGCAACGGTGTTGCAGCGCTTCCACTCAGCCTCGTCGAACGGCACGCCGTGGCCGAGCTTCACCATCTCGTAACGGCCGAGCAGCGCGGTCGGCTCCCAGTAGTAGCCGATCCAGCCCTGCTTGCGCTCGTAGGCGCCGGCGGACGAACCGGTGTCGACGAGGTTGAAGCCGGCTTCCTCGGCGCCGTAGGCCTTGTAGAACTGGGTGGTCACGAGCGTGCCGCCCCAGCCCTGCGGGCCATTGTGAACCGCGCCCTTGCTCGGATCTTCCGGATCCGGGAACAGTTCCGGATGCTTCAGCGCGTCGTCGATCGTCTTGATGTCGGGATTTTCGTCGACGATGAACTTCGGCACCCACCAGCCGGAAACGCCGCCGTCCGAAAGCGCCAGCGCAGCCTTGATGAGGCGGCCTTCAGAGACGCCCTTGTTGACGACTTCCGGGATGAAGTCGATCCAGCCTTCCGGCGCGATGTCCGGCTCGCCCTTCTCGATCATCGACGTGATGGTCGGAACCGTGTCGCCGACGATGATCTGCGCGTTGCAGCCATAGCCGTTGTTAAGGATGAACTGGTCGACCGCGGCAAGTACCTCGGCGCTCTGCCAGTTCATGCTGGCAATCGTCACGTCGCCGCACTCGGCGGACGCGCTCGATACCCCCATAACGCCCAGCCCGAGAGCCAGACAGGTGGTCGCCAGTAAATGCTTCATATTTCAGCCTCCTGATGCGGTAGTTCCCCGAAATCCTGCCCGCGATACCGCCCCCGCAAGCAGCATGACTCCTTCCCGGCACGATGGCAAAGGCTGCACCGTGCTCCGGCCATTCAGGCCGCGTTTTCCATCAGCGCCTCGATGCGGGCGGCCGGCTTGCGCATCCGCCGAGGCTTGTCGCTCCATGTTGCCGGAGCGGTATCGATCCGCATGCTGCGCGTTTCCTGCGGCGAGCAGTGGAATGTCTCGCGATAGCAGCGGGAAAAGTGCGACGCCGAGAGGAAGCCGCTGGCGATCGCCACCTCGACGATCGGGATCGACGTTTGCAGCAGCAAAAGCCGCGCGCGCTCGAGCCTAAGCTTCACATAATAGCGGGCCGGCGAACAGCCCATTTCGGCCCGGAACAGCCGTTCGATCTGCCGCCGCGACAGCTTTGACGTGGTCGCCAGCTTGTCGATCTGGATCGGGTCGCTGAGATTGTTCTCCATCTTCTCGACCAGTTCCTTCACCACGGGGTGGATGTCACCCACCCGCTTGGCGAAGGGCAGGCGCTGGCGCTCGGTGGCCGAGCGCACCCGGTCGACCAGCGCGCGCTCGCAGATGCCGGCAACGACCGCGTCGCCATGATCGCCTTTCACGACCTCCGCCATCATGTCGAAGGCAGCCGTCCCACCGGCGCAGGTGTGTACGCCTCCATCGGCGTCGAAAAGCCGGAGCGACACCTGGCTGGAGCGGAACTGCTCGGTGAAGCCCGGAAAATTCTCCCAGTGGATGGTGCAGCGGCGATCGGCCAAAAGGCCCGCGCGGGCCAGGATATGCGCGCCATTGCAGATGCCGGCGACGGCGACGCCGCGCTGGCGGCATTCGCGCAGCCAGGCTTCGAGGTTCCTGTCGCAATGCTCCTCGACACGCTTGCCGCCGCAGACCACCGCCATGAACGGCCGCTCCATCCGCGCGAGCGCCGCGCGCTCTTCAGCCACCGAACCGTCGACGTCGAGGGTCAGCCCGCAGCTTGCACGCACCTTGTTTCCGTCTGCGGAAGCAAGGCGCCAGCTGTAGACTTCCTCTCCCAGCGTCTCATTGGCGAGGCGCAGCACCTCGATCGCCGAGGTAAAGGCGAGCATGGTAAAGTCTGGCACCAGATAGAAAACGAACAGCCGTCGCGTCTTCTCCGTCCTGTCCATGGCTTTGTCCCCTGGCGGCCTTCGAGCTCTTTGGCGGGTGTGCCGCTTCTGCAACTTTTTCACGAGTATTGACGCAGCGTTGTCAGATGCAAAGAATGTTCGCGACGTTTTGCCGGTACAAATGAGACAGAGCCCATGCCAGCACCCCGATCCGCTCCCTTGCGGCGCCTGAACGAGCCGGAGCCCGCGGCAACGCCGCGCCTCAATGTCGGCTTCGTGCTGTCATGGCGCTTCACGCTCTGCGCCTTCGCCAACTTTCTCGACGTGCTGCGCCTTGCCGCTGACGAGGGCGATCGCAGCCGTCCGATCCACTGCAGCTGGAAGGTGATCGCGCCCAACATGCAGCCGATCCCCTCGAGTTCGGGCGTCGAGATCCAGCCGCAGGAAACCTTTGGCGACCCCACCCGCTTCGACTACATCGTCGTCGTGGGTGGCCTGCTCGACGAGGCCGACCGTAATGCCGACCAGATCGATGCCTTCCTGCGCCAGGCGTCCGCCGCCGGCGTGCCGCTCGTTGGACTCTGCACCGGCACCTTTATCCTCTTCCGCGCCGGGCTGATGAAGGGCCGCCGCGGCTGCGTCTCGTGGTTCCATCACAAGGAGTTTCTCGACCAGTTCGACGGGCTTACCCCAGTCTCCGACCAGATTTTTGTTATCGACCGCGACCGGCTGACCTCGGCCGGTGGGGCGAGTACCGCGCATCTTGCCGCCTTCCTCGTCGAGCGCCACGTCGGCCGCGCGCAGGCGACGAAAAGCCTGCACATCATGATGATCCCGGAAGCGGAAAAGGGCGAGACGCCGCAGCCGGGCCTGACCCTTAATTTGCGCTCCTCAGACCCGCTGGTCAGCCGCGCGCTGCTTTTGATGCAGCAGTGCCTCGACATGCCGCTGTCGATCGAGCAGATCGCAAAGCAGCTCAATGTCGGCAAGCGCCGTCTCGAACGGCATTTTCGCGATGCGCTCAACTGCTCGCCCTTTGCCGCGTTCCTGGAGATGCGGCTGGCGCTGGTGCACCATCTCCTTGAGACCAGCGACAAGCCGATTGCCGAGATCGCGGCTGAGACCGGCTTTTGCGATTCCTCGCACCTGTCGCGCATGTTCCGCCGCCGCTACGACGTCAGCCCGCAGGAATTCCGCCGCACAAGGCTCCCGCTCGCGGCGTAGGGACGGGCGCGGCCTCGCTGGTCTTTCGCGCCGCACCCGGCAGAAACGTCGCTCTCTTCAATCGGCAAGCGCTGCCCTATGAGCCCCCACCTCCGACTTCAGCGGCCGCCCTCCCGCGCGATGGGGGGAGGCTCCAGGCGCAGGGTGGAATAGCTCGCGTCGAGCGGAAGCGTTCAGGCCTGGATGCCACGGTCAAGCCGTGGCATGACGAAGCGGAGAGGTGGAAGGGAAAACAGGAATGCGGGTGTCGGGGCGGGAAACAGGAAGAATGAGGAGCGGTTGTGGAAGGCGGCCCATTGACGATTGTCCGCAGCCTCCCTCCCATCGTCATCGTCGGGCCTGACCCAACGATCCATGCCTGAACGGTTCCACTTCGGAGCGCTGGAGAATGTAGCGCCACCCATGCTTACCACCCGATCCCGACGAGCAACTCGTTCCACTCGGGGCTCGTCTTCTCGATCAGCTTGATCTTCCACTGTCGCGGCCAGCGCTTCAGCGCCTTCTCTCGCCGGATCGCGTCGCGCATGTCGAAGTGCTCTTCGTACCAGACGAGCCGCGTGACGGCGTAACGCGCTGTGAAGCCCGGCCCGCTTCGTGCCTTGTGCTCGGGCACGCGGCGGGCGAGGTCGTTTGTGACACCAATGTAGATGGTGCCCCGCTTCTGGCTGGCGGTCATGTAGACGTAGCCGGTCATGCGTTAACGGTAGCGGATGTGCGGCCTTCCGTCATCCGGTCTGGCCCGCCGCGGGTCCTTCAGCGTTCAGGGATGGATGCCCCGGCTTGACCGTGGCATCCATCCCTGAACGATCACGAAGTGCGGGACCAGGCACGACTATCGCCGCGCCAAACCTACCCCTCGTCGTGACGGGAGCCGAGGCCAAGGCCCATCCCCATTCCCATTCCACCGCCTCCGCCAGCGCCCATGCCGCCACCGCCGCCAGAACCTCCGCCTCCTCCGCGGCCGCCTTCGCGCCCTTCGCCGCCGGAGCGCGACCGGGAGGAAGGGGAGGCCGGCCGCGTCGGGCCCTGCGACGGGATCTCGATCGAGGAGGGAACCGGCGCAAGGTCGAGCGCCTCGCGGATGAAGTCGCGCAGCGAGACGACCAGCTTGTCGGTGTAGACCGGCTTGCCGGCGACGAGGTCGCGGGTCGCGGCCGCCGCGAGCTTCACCTGCTCCTCGGTGCCAAGCAGGATGATGTCGGCAAGCGCGGCCTCCACCGCATCGCGGATGCGGCGCGCGCGGTCCGAGCCGGTAGCAGGCACGGCGAGAGCCTCTTCGTCCACCTCCTCGCCCTCGATCTCGGCCTTGCGGCGCAGGTCCCGCAGATGGGTCGGGTCGACGCTGAGCGTGCCGGTGAACGAGCCGCCAAGCGTCTTGTAGGCGGCGATCAGCGTCTTCAGCCGCTCGTTGATCTGGCGGTTGGCGCGCTGCTGCTTCTGCTGGATCGTCATCATCATGAGCAGCCGGATGCCCATGCTGATCAGCGTGATCATGGCGATGCCGAGTATGGTGAAGAGCACGCCCTGCCAGGAGCTGAAGTCGAAATACCGCACGCTATTCTCCTCCCTCGTCTTCGACCTTCAGCTGCATCAGGTCGCCGGCAAGTGCGCGGTCCTTCGACCGGAGCCCCGCATCCTCCAGCGCCTCGTAGTCCGGCAGGTCGCGCAGCGTCTCCAGCCCGAAATGGCTGAGGAACGCCTTCGTCGTGACATAGGTATAGGGCGCGCCGGGCTTTGGCGAACGGGGGCCAAAGCCGATGAAGCCGAAATTGCGCAAGCTGGCGATCAGGTCACGCGAAATCTCGCGTCCGAAGAAGGTCGACAATTCCGAGCGGGTGATCGGCTGGAAATAGGCGATGGTCATCAGCACCAGCGCCTCCGACTGGGAAAGGTCGACCGCGCGCTCGGCGGCCCCGCTCACCGTGCGGATCGCATCGGCATAGGCCGGGCGCGTGCGGTGCTGGTAGCCGCCCGCGACCTTGACGAGATCATAGGGCCGCCCGCGCAGCTCCTCGCGAATGTCCTCGATCAGAAGGTCGATGTTGCAGTTCCTGCCGACGACGCGGGCAAGGTCGGTGCGCGACACGGGCTGGCTGGCGGCGAAGATAACCGCCTCCACGCGGTTCATCCATTCGCGCCAGCGCGCCTCCGGCGGCAGGTGCTCGAGCTCGGGATCGAACAGCGGCGTGTTGCGTCCCTTTGCCCTGGTGCCGCCCGCCGCCATGCGTCAGACTCCGTAGATGCGGAAGGTGCTGCGGCCGGTGAGCTCGCGCAGCACGCCGAACGATATCAGCCGCTCGAAGATGCGGTGCATGCCCCAGCGGGTGATGCCGGTGATGTGGGTTGAGGCGGTGAGCGAGTCCTCCGTAAGCAGCTTTTCGACCACGGCGCCGGACGCCTTGGCGCGCAGCTGCGGCGCCGCCTCCAGCAACCGCTCCGCTTTGCGGCCGAGCTCTACGGACAGGTCGATGGCGCGCAGGGCAGAGCGCGCATAGGCGCCGAGCAGTTTTATCCGGCGCTCGGTGCGCACGGCTTCCGGCTCGCCGGCAACGGGCCGCGAAAAGCCGCCGCGCGCAACCTCCTGCGCGATCAGCGGCACCGCCCGCTCCCAGCCGAAGGCACGCGCAAGCATCAGGTCGCTGATAAGCGGCGCTGCTTCCGGAGCGGAGCCATGTTCCAGCGCGAGCTCGAAACTGTCGAGCACGGCGGAAATGGCGGCGGCACGGCTCGCCTGTTCATCGAGCTTTCCGGCAAGGGTTTCCGCAGCGCCGCGGCTGCGCCGGCCGAGACGGTCGAACATCGCGGCGATCGCGTCCGACGTGAGGCAGTCGCCGGGCGGCTGCCTGACAATCGTGCGCCAGGCAATCAGCACCTCGCCCGCCGGGCCCCTGGAATCGCCGGCGCGCGTCAGGTGCAGGGCATCGCGCAGCGCCTCCTCGTTTTCGATGCGGCCCATGCGGCGCACGGTCGAGGCGGCGGCGGCAAGTGCCAGCCGCTGGSGCCACAGGCCGGCCCAGATCTGGCGCCTGCGCACCATCTGGTCAAGCGCGGCAAGCGCGGTCCCGGCGACGAAGCTCGCTTCCTCCAGCGTCGCGGGCGCGCGGGCAGCCTCGCGCAGCCAGGCGGGCGCTGGCGCCACCGGCTGTTCGAGCGGGCCTGGCAGCGGCTTTGGCTTCCGGCGCCGGCGCGGTTTCTTCGGTTCTTCAGGAATCATCGGCCGCAGAATCGGTCAGGACGGCGCTTCAGGCAATGTTTGGCCGGCGTTTGCGCCGCAAAGCGCACAGCTATCTGCGCCGGAGCGAATTTTGGTGGCGCGAGGAATGCCGGCGGCAGGGGCGAAAAGATTTATTTTCCCCTGCGTCTTGTTTTGAACAAGAATGACCCCTATCTTCCACTCATCGATCTTGCTTGTTGAACTTTGTCTACGGCCTTTTGCGCCGACTACGATCTTCCTCTTTCAAATCGATCTTCCCCGCTTCCCGCAATAACGCGGCAAGCAAACGACCTGACTATTTGAAAAGGAAATCGTCATGGCTACTGGTACCGTTAAGTTCTTCAATGCCACCAAGGGTTTTGGCTTCATTCAGCCCGACAACGGCGACGCCGATGTGTTCGTTCACATCACCGCTGTTGAGCGCGCCGGCATGCGCACGCTCATCGACGGCCAGAAGATCAGCTTCGACGTCGTCGCGGACCGCCGCAGCGGCAAGAATGCAGCTGACAACCTTCAGGCTGCCTAAGGATTGCAGCTCTGATCTTTGACCACGGATGTACTGGCACTGATCAAAGAGATGCATGGGAAAGGTCGGGTTCGTCCCGGCCTTTTTGTTTTTTACGAACCGAAAGGGGATTTCCATGACCCAGCCGCTCACCGAACAGACGCTCTTCAAGCCGCAGCCGAGCAACAAGGCGCAGACGAAGGCGGACATGACCGACAGCGCCGCGCGCGCGATCATCGGCGAGGAAGCACGGCGTCGGGAGGAAAAGACGGCACGCCTTCGCGAGGCTCGCCTTGCGCGCGAAGCCGCGGCTGCGGCCGCGGCCGCCAAGCCCGCCATCGCCCCCAAGCGCCGCAAGATCAGGTCGGGGAGTTAAGGGGACGCTGCTGCGCACGCGCTCGCTCTCCGTCGAGGCGAGGGGGCCTGCCTTCTTTCGAGTTTGGTGAGGTGCGGGTTATCGCTTCGCCTCAGTGTCTGCCTCACGCTTGTTAACCCTTGCGGCCCCTGCTAAAGCGCGGGCATGAGCACACCTCTTTCGCACATCCGCAATTTCTCCATCGTCGCCCATATCGACCATGGCAAATCCACGCTGGCCGACCGGCTGATCCAGATGACCGGATCGCTGGAGGAGCGTGAGATGAAGGACCAGGTGCTCGATGCCATGGACATCGAGCGCGAGCGCGGCATCACCATCAAGGCGAACACCGTCCGCCTCGAATATGACGCGAAGAACGGCGAGCACTATGTGCTGAACCTGATCGACACGCCCGGCCACGTCGACTTCGCCTACGAGGTCTCGCGCTCGCTGGCCGCGTGCGAGGGCTCGCTGCTCGTCGTCGACGCCTCGCAGGGCGTCGAGGCGCAGACGCTCGCCAATGTCTACCAGGCGATCGACAACGACCACGAGATCGTCGTCGTCCTCAACAAGGTCGATCTGCCGGCCGCCGAGCCCGACCGCGTCAAGGAACAGGTCGAGGAGGTCATCGGCCTCGACGCCTCGGACGCCGTGCTGATCTCGGCCAAGACCGGCCTCGGCATCGACGAGGTGCTGGAGGCGATCGTCCACAAGCTGCCGGCCCCGAAGGAGGGCGACCGCAACGCCCCGCTCAAGGCGATGCTGGTCGACTCGTGGTACGACGCCTATCTCGGCGTCATCGTTCTGGTGCGCATCGTCGACGGCGTCCTGAAGAAGGGCCAGCAGATCCGCATGATGGGCACGGGCGCCAAGTACGGCGTCGACCGCGTCGGCGTCATCACCCCGAAGATGGTGATGGTCGACGAACTCGGCCCCGGCGAGATCGGCTTCATCACCGCCTCGATCAAGGAAGTCGCCGACACCCGCGTCGGCGACACGATCACCGACGACAAGCGCCCGACGGCCGCCCCGCTCCCCGGCTTCAAGCCGGCGCAGCCGGTGGTGTTCTGCGGCCTGTTCCCGGTCGACGCCGCCGACTTCGAGGCGCTGCGCACGGCGATGGGCAAGCTCCGCCTCAACGACGCCTCGTTCTCCTTCGAGATGGAGACCTCCGCCGCGCTCGGCTTCGGCTTCCGCTGCGGCTTCCTTGGCCTGCTCCACCTCGAGATCATCCAGGAGCGTCTCGAGCGCGAGTTCAACCTCGACCTCATCGCCACCGCCCCGTCGGTGGTCTACCAGCTGACCATGACGGACGGGACGACGCGCGACCTGCACAACCCGGCCGACATGCCGGACGTCGTCAAGATCGCCGAGATCCGCGAGCCGTGGATCCGCGCCACCATCATGACGCCGGACGAATATCTCGGCTCGATCCTGAAGCTCTGCCAGGAGCGCCGCGGCATCCAGGTCGACCTCTCCTATGTCGGCAAGCGCGCGATGGCGACCTACGACCTGCCGCTCAACGAGGTGGTGTTCGACTTCTACGACCGCCTGAAATCGATCTCGAAGGGCTACGCCTCGTTCGACTACCAGCTCACCGACTACCGCGAGGGCGACCTCGTGAAGATGTCGATCCTGGTCAATGAGGAGCCGGTCGACGCGCTCTCCATGCTCGTCCACCGCTCGGCGGCGGAAAAGCGCGGCCGCGCCATGTGCGAGAAGCTCAAGGAGCTGATCCCCAAGCACATGTTCAAGATCCCGATCCAGGCGGCCATCGGCGGCAAGGTCATTGCCCGCGAGACGATCTCGGCGCTACGCAAGGACGTGACGGCCAAGTGCTACGGCGGCGACGTCACCCGCAAGCGCAAGCTTCTGGAAAAGCAGAAGGAAGGCAAGAAGCGCATGCGGCAGTTCGGCAAGGTCGAAATCCCGCAAGCCGCCTTCATCGAAGCTTTGAAGATGAACGACGACTGAGAAAGAACCGAAAAAGGCCGCAACCCGGGGCCTTTTTCTTTGGCCGGGGCAGGACCCGTTTCAATCGGGCAGCACCGCGCATTCCGCGCCCGCCTGGAGCGCGGCGAAAGCGGCATCGATCTGCACAAAGAGCGGACGGTCACGACGTGTCGCGTCGCTCCAGCGCGCAAAGCGCGAGCTCGTGCGCATGCTCCAGAATGTCGTGGATCTGGTGCCGCTCGCCTGACCCTCGCGACTTGCAGAATTGCCCCGGCGGGCGGCCCGGCCGCAGCGGCGATAAGCGCCGGCCGCGCGGACTTCGCGGAGCCGGCTTTGAATCCGCTGCCTGCACGCGCATTCGCCGCCGCGCTTGCCAGCGCGCCATCCGGATGGCGAGCGGTTCGGGATCGTCGAGCGCCTTTAGCAGCGCGGAAAGCCGCGCCTTTAGCCGCGTTGCGTCGATCGGATCATCCGGCTTCGGGGCAAGGCGCGGAGCGACGGCGAACGGTGGTGTGAGGCCCGGCATCGAAATGCGCGGGACCGCAACCACGGACCGCTTGCGGCGGGCAAAACGCTTGAACCGGTCAAACAGCGGCAGCGAAAGCGGAAAGTTCTTTTGCGCTCGCACGCGATCAATCGGCCGCCAGCCATGCGGCCGCAAGGCGCTCGCCGACACCACGACATCACGCGCCAGCACGATCACCAGCCGCCGCGCCGCTGCTTCCGCCGGTCGCAGCAGCCGCAGGATGGAGCGGTGCATATGACGCGGCAGGGTTTTCTGGGCGGGCGACAGACCCGCCATCGCCACCAGCGCCGCGACGATGGCCCTGAGGGCTGAGACGTTTCGTTCAACAAGTGCCGCCGCGTCCATTCGCATCTCCTTCGGCGGGAGTGTGCAATGGGCGTGAGGGGAGGTGGATAATGGAGGCGTAACCTGCAGATTTATGACGGAACGTTTGCCTGATCTCGCATGCCGTCTCCACTCGGGCTTGTGGTGAGGCGGATGAGAGGTGAACGCTTACTGTCCACAGGCGCTGATTGCCGCTTATATCCAATCCAGTGATAGCGCGCTTCATGTGAAGATAAATTGATCGCCTTGACTTTTAAAAGGCAGTTGGATTTGTCGCGCGGTTCAGGCACCCTATCTAAGAAGGTGATTTGCGGTGTGACCCGCGAACGGAGAATAAGAAAATGACCGACGCACTCAGGAAACTGATCGAGGCTACCCGGAAATTGGACCAGTCTGCGGGGGAGCGGGAGCAACAGCGCCGGAGTTTCGCCTACGGAAACACGAAGTTTGAGAACGAGCGGATTACCCGCGAAATGGTGGATCAGCAGGCAGAGCTCTTAGAAAGACATGCCGCGACATGAGGTGATCGGTGGCGGATCAGAACCAGCGACATAGTCAAGCTCTGGAAGTAGAGCTAATTTCCGATCCTCAGTTAAAGGCAGAAGCCGAAGCGAGGAACGGTCTTCGCCAGTTCGACTATGGAATCCAGACCATCTATCAAGCGCTGGAGCGGGGGGTTCTTCAAGCTCCGCCCCTCCCTTATTCTTGCTCTCCAGCGAGAAGCTTTGTCCGGCATAAGTGCGTACGCAGGCAATTTTCGTCCGGCGGGGCTGGCAATTGTAGGCAGCAGTCACAAGCCTGTGGAGGCTCATTTAGTCCCGGAACTAATCGAGGAGCTCTGCGACTATGTGAACGACAATTGGGAAGTGAAGACCGCTATCCATCTTGCCGCATACATAATGTGGCGACTCAATTGGATTCATCCATTTGCAGATGGCAATGGCCGTACTTCGCGGATCCTTTCATACGTTGTATTGTCAATTCGGGCGCAGAGTGTTTTTCCCGGCACGCCAACTATTCCGGAGCAGATCGTAGAGAATCGAGATCCTTATTTTGAAGCTTTGGATGCTGCCGATGCGGCTCGGACCGAAGGGAGGGTTGACGTCGGTAGGATGGAAGAACTTCTCTCAAGTATGCTTGCGAAGCAGCTCACAAGTGCCGACGAACGCGCGGGTGGAATAGCATTTGAAGAGTCGGCGGCCGGTGATTAGCTGCTTCGCGGCGCCAAAGACGCTTTCGTTTTTTTATAGCTCGACTGGAGCGGCAACATTCTGCTACCCCTACCCGGCCTCCCGCACCTGTCCTAACTCTCTCCGCGTCGTCACCGAGTTGCGCGTCGAAACGCCGTCGCGTGGAAGAGCGCTGACCGTTCGCTTAATACTTCTGAAGCAGATTGAATTCGTGTGCAGCCGCAGGGGCAGGATCTATCGCCGCCCTCTGGGTGAACGCGATCGACGAACCACCGCCCCCATCCCCCCGCTTTATTTCGCCATCTCACCCCGCTATGCACGGAGCCGTCTGGAATAGTCGGGGTCTATGCATGCGCGCGGTGGTTCAACGGGTTTCATCCGCCTCGGTCACGGTCGACGGCAAGGTGGTGGGCGAGATTGGCGCGGGGTTGATGGTGCTGGTCTGCGCCATGCAGGGCGACACCGAAAAGGAATCCGCCTGGCTCGCGCAGAAGATCGCCAAGCTGCGCATCTTTCGCGACGACGAGGACCGCATGAACCGTTCGGTGCTCGAAACCGGCGGCGAGGTGCTGGTCGTCAGCCAGTTCACGCTGGCCGCCGAGACCAAGGGCAACCGGCCGGGCTTTTCGACCGCCGCGCCCCCGGAGGAAGGCAAGCGCCTCTACGAGCATTTTTCGGCCGAAGTGGCCGCCCAGGGCATTCGCGTAGCCAACGGCATTTTCGGCGCCGACATGCAGGTGGCGCTGGTCAATTCCGGGCCGGTGACGATCTGGCTCGACACGGCCGCCCGATGAGTTTTTTGCGCGCGCTTGTGCTGGTGGTCGTGGCCGGCGTTGCTGCCGGCTGCACCACGGCCGCGCCGCAGCGGCCCGCGCGGGTGGCACCGAAGGCCGAGGTGCGGGCAGAGCCCGCGCGCGGGCCGCAGGCAGCTGAGCCGGTGGAAGCCGGGATCGTGCCGCTGACGGTGGAACAGGACCGGCAGATTTCCGGCGTCAGGCAGGGTTCCTGAGCGCCTCGGCGAACATTCTTTTCACGCGCGCCTCGACCTCGCGGGCGACCTTCTTGCGGTCGTCGCCGGGGCGGAACTCGATCGGCTCGCCGAAGTGCACCTCGACGTCCATCGCGCCCTCGCGCAGCAGTTTTGTCAGATGCGGCATGAGGTCGGCGTCGCCGATCCAGGCCGCGTGCGGGCGGTGGCGGCGATCCATCGGCATGCCCTGCAGGCGCGTATAGGCGATCGCCACCGGCTGGATCGACACGGTCTCGCTGCGGCCTTCGCTGAGCGCCACCTGCGCCGCGCCGAACAGGGTCGACTTGAACGGCAGCAGGGTGTTGCCGTCGCCGGTGGTGCCCTCGGCGAAGAGCACCATCGGGTCACCATTGCTCATGCGGGTGGCGATCTCGCTCGCCTGCTCGCCCGCCTTGCGCCTTGCGCCGCGTTCGACGAACACCGAGCGCTGGAGTTTGGCGAGCAGTCCGAAGACCGGCCAGCCGGCGACTTCCGCCTTGGCGATGAAATGCACCTCGGCGAGCGAGCCGAGCACCATGATGTCCGACCACGAGATGTGGTTGGAGCAGATCAGCAGCGGCCGCGCCTTCGACGGGGCGCCGCGGACATGGATGCGGATGCCGAGCAGTTTGACGGCGAGGCGGTGCCAGAGGCGGGGGATGCGGCCGTCGTCGATGCGGCCGTTGCTTTTCAGCGCGATGACCTGCCAGACGGCCATCGGCAGCGACGCGATCAGGATGATCGCCACTGAGATGACGATCCGGATCGTGCCGATCATTTCAGGTCGCGCCGCATCACCAGCGCGTCGGTCCGCTTCATGCCGGCGCCGTGCTCGTAGTAGCCCGGACGGCGGGCGACTTCGCGAAAACCGAGGCGGCGGTAGAGAGCGATCGCCGGCGCGTTGGTCTCGTCGACCTCGAGGAACAGCGCCTCGGCCCGCTCGGCATGGAGCGTTCGCAGGACAGCCTCCATCAGGTCGCGGCCAAGACCGCGGCGGCGGTGGGCGCGGGCGACGGCTATGGTCAAAATCTCGCCTTCGCCGGCGACAAGGCGGGCGAGGACGAAGCCGGCGGGCATGCCCTTGCGGTTGCCGACCTTCCAGGCGGCAAAGCCGAAGACGGTGTCCTGCTCGAGGAGGGACTCGAACTCGTTCGCCGACCAGGGGCGGACGAAATCCTCCTCGTGGATGGCGGGGAGCTGTTCGGCATCATCCAGCGTCAGCGCTTCGATGGCGTATTCGGTCGAAAGAAACGGAAGCTTCACGAGGCGGCCTTGCGTGGCAGGGCAAAGGAGGTCTGGGGCTTGGCGTCGGCGTCGCGCAGGTAGAGCGGTTTTGGCGGGGCGGCATGACCGGCGGCGAGCTTTTCGCCGGCAAGCCGCGCGTAGACGGCGATGTCGGCGGTCTTGCCGTCGATGATGGCGACGTCGTCGCCTGCAGCGGCGACCATGTTGTCGACCTCCTCGAGGGAGAGGGCGGCGGGGCCGAACTCGGTTTCGCCTTCAGCAGAGAAGCGCGCGACGTAGGCCTGACCGCGGCCGGCGTCGATGCGGACGATGACAGGCTTTTGCGAGGCAGCTTCCGCCGCGATCGCTTCGAGGGTGCTGACGCCGACGGCCGGGACTTTGAGCGCGAGCGCAAGGCCGCGCGCGGTGGAGACGCCGACGCGCACGCCGGTGAACGAGCCCGGGCCGATGGAGACGGCAATGGCGCCAAGGTCGGCGTAAGTGATGCCGGCCGCGGCAAGGGCTGCCTCGATGGTGCCCATCAGCTGCTCGGCATGACCCTTGCCGAGGTCAAGCACCTGGCGGCCGAGCTCGCCCTTGCCGGTGTCGACGACACAGGCGGAGCAGAGGCTTGCGGCGGTATCGATGGCGAGGATGATCATGCTTCAGGCTTGCCCGGTACTGTCGAGAACATGTGGCGCAGGATGGTCGCGAGACGCTTACCACCGATCGGCGCCATCTGTTTGGTCTCGTCGTGCGACAGTTCATCGCCGGTCATGCCGGCGGCGAGGTTGGTGATGACCGAGCATGCGGCGACGCGCAGGCCGAGGAAGCGCGCGAGGATCACTTCCGGCACGGTCGACATGCCGACCGCATTGGCGCCGAGGACGCGCGCAGCGCGGATTTCGGCGGGCGTCTCGAAGGAGGGGCCGGAGAACCACATGTAGACGCCGCGATGAAGCGGGGTATTGGTGGCGACCGCTGCATCGGCGATGCGGGCGCGCAGCTGCGGGTCGTAGGCTTCGGTCATGCCGACGAAGCGGCGATCGCTCGGTTCGCCGATCAGCGGGTTGGTGCCGGAGAAGTTGATGTGGTCGGTGATCAGCATCACCGAGCCGGGGCCCATGCCCTCGTCGAGCGAGCCTGCGGCGTTGGTGAGGATCAGTTCCTCGATGCCGATGGCGGCAAGCGCCTCAAGCACCGGGCGCATCGCCGCCGGATTGCCGGATTCGTAATAGTGGACGCGGCCGGCAAGCATCAGCACCTCCGTGGTGCCGAACTTGCCGGAGACCAACAGGCCGGCATGGCCGGTTACGCCGCTGTGCGGGAAGCCGGGCAGGTCGGAGTAGGGGATGCGGATTGGTTCCTCGACCTCGCCGATGAGGTCCCCGAGGCCGGAGCCGAGGACGAGGGCGACGCGCGGGTGGCGTCCCTGAAGCTGCTCGATGATCTTCGCGACGGTCTCGTTCATTTGAGCGTGTCTCCGGCAAAGCCCAGCGGCAGGATCTCGGCCATGGTCAGCGTCTCGACGACGCCGGTCTGGTCGCAGAGGTGAAGCTTCGTGTCGGCAGTTGCAAACTCGGCGAGGCGCTGGCGGCAGCCCATGACGTAGTGGGCGAGCGCGGTGGTCTCGGCGCACNCCAGCGGCAGGATCTCGGCCATGGTCAGCGTCTCGCAGCCGCCGCAGGGCGTGATGCGGTCCATCTTCTCGGCGACAACGGCAATCTCGGTAATGCGCCCGCCGCCACCCATGACGTAGTGGGCGAGCGCGGTGGTCTCGGCGCACCAGCCCTCGGGGAAGGAGGCGACCTCAATATTGGCGCCTGAAAAGACACGGCCGTCTTCGGTTCTGAGTGCTGCGCCGACCGGGAATTTCGAATAAGGCGCATAGGCCTTCGCCATTGCCTCGCGCGCGGCTTTGAAAAGGTCATCGGCCATGGTGCCAGGATCCCTGAACGAGCTTCTSCCACGGCCGTAACCTGTTCGGCTTCATCCGTCTATCGCTCTTTGACGTAGGGGACACCGCCGGCGCGCGGCGGGATCGCCTTGCCGATGAAGCCGGCGAGCAGGATGACCGTGAGGATGTAAGGCAGCGCCTGGAAGAACTGTGCCGGCACGCGCCCTACCATTGGTAAAGGCGTGCCCTGGAGGCGGATCGCCAGCGCGTCGAGGAAGCCGAACAAGAGGCAGGCGAACATGGCCGGCACCGGGCGCCACTTGGCGAAGATGAGGGCCGCAAGCGCGATGTATCCCTTGCCGGCGGTCATGTCCTTCACGAAGCCGGCGTTCTGGGCGAGCGCCAGATAGGTGCCGGCAAAGCCGCAGAGGATGCCGGTGCAGATCACCGCGCGATAGCGCAGCCAGGCGACCGAAATGCCGGCCGTGTCGACGGCAGCCGGGTTTTCACCGACGGCACGCAGGCGAAGGCCAAAGCGGGTTCGAAACAGGATCCACCAGGTCGCGAACACCATGAAGAAGGCGACGTAGACGAGGATCGAGTGCCCTGACAGGAGCTCGTAATAGACGAAGCCGATCACGGGAATGTCGCGCGCGGCCTCGGCGAAGGGAAGCGTAATGGCGTTGAAGCGGGCCTCCGCGCCAAGCGAGGGCGTGCGCCCGCCCTGCTGGAACCATGCCTGGCCAAGGATGACGGTCGTGCCGGCGGCGATGAAGTTGAGGGCAACGCCCGAGACGATCTGATTGCCGCGATGGGTGATCGAGGCAAAGCCGTGCACGAGCGCGAAGAAGACCGAGATGAGGACGGCGGCGCCGAGCGCGAGCCATGCCGAGCCGGTGACGGCGGCAACGGAGGCGGAGGCGAAGGCGGCGGCCAGCATCTTTCCCTCAAGGCCGATATCGAACACGCCGGCGCGCTCGGAATAGAGGCCGGCAAGGCAGGCAAACAGCAGCGGTATCGACAGCCGGACCGTCGAGTCGAGCACGACGATGAGAGTGTTGAAGAAGTCCATTTACGCCCCGCCACTCCTCGATGCCGCCACCCCCATCGAGCGCGGGCTAATGCTCGCAAACAGTGACTGAGCGGCGGGCCGGAACATGTTCTCGAGCGCCCCCGCGAACAGGATCACAAGGCCCTGGATGATGACGATCATGTCGCGCGAGATGTTCGGCATCTCGAAGGCAAGCTCGGCGCCGCCCTGGTAGAGCATACCGAACAGGATCGCGGCGGGCACGATGCCGGCCGGGTGCGAACGGCCCATCAGCGCAGCGGCGATGCCGACGAAGCCGGCGCCAGTGACGAAGTCGAGCTGCAGCCGGCCCTGGTCACCCATGACGGGATTGAGCGCCATCAT
This sequence comes from Aminobacter sp. J44, assembly GCF_007829415.1. Classification (NCBI taxonomy): domain Bacteria; kingdom Pseudomonadati; phylum Pseudomonadota; class Alphaproteobacteria; order Hyphomicrobiales; family Phyllobacteriaceae; genus Aminobacter; species Aminobacter sp. J44. The sequence goes on from NZ_VLJG01000003.1 coordinate 41,714, forward strand.
GCCGGCGAGCGCGCCGGAGATCATCATGGTGATGATGATGATGCGGGTTTCGCCAATGCCGGCATAGCGCGCGGCCTTGGGCGAATGGCCCTGCGTGCGGATCTCGTAGCCGAGGCGCGTGCGCCAGATCAGCAGCCAGACGAGGAAAGCGCAGAGCAGCGCGAGCAGGAAGGACAGGTTGAACGGCGACGAACGCACCGTGCCGCCGAACAGCTCGATCAACCAGTTGAGCTTGGGAAGCTGGCCGCCTTCGAGGAAGTTGCGCGTCTGAGGCGCCATCGAGTTGGCGGGCTTGAGCGGGCCGACCAGCAGATAGACCATCAGGCTCGCGGCGATGAAGTTGAACATGATCGTCGTGATGACGATGTGCGATCCGCGTTTTGCCTGCAGATAGGCCGGAATGAACGCCCAGCCGGCGCCAACGGCCGCAGCACCGAGGATGGCGAGCGGGAAGGTGAGCCACCACGGCAGGATGGAATCGAAGGTCAGGCACACCAGCCCGACGCCGAGGCCGCCAATATAAGCCTGCCCTTCGCCGCCAATATTGAACAGGCCGCCGTGGAAGGCGACCGCGACGGCAAGGCCGGTGAAAATGAAACTCGTCGAGTAGTAGAGCGTGTAGGCGATGTTGCGGCCCGAGCCGAACGCGCCTTCGAGCATGAGGCCGGCGGCACGCAGCGGGTTTTCGCCGACGAGGAGCACCACGAGGCCGGCAACGGCAAAGGCGACGATCAGGTTGATTAGCGGGATGAGACCGTAGTCGGCCCAGGCAGGAAGCTTGGCGTATGGCGTGCTCACTCTGCTGCCTCCCGCTGCTCGACCCCCGCCATCAGCAGGCCGAGGTCGCCCTCGCTCGCGTCGCCCTTGCGTTCGCCGACGATGCGGCCGTCGAACATGACGAGGATGCGGTCGGACAGCGAACGGATCTCGTCAAGCTCGACCGAGACGATCAGCACGGCCTTGCCGGCGTCGCGCATCTCGATCAGCCGCTTGTGAATGAACTCAATCGCGCCGACGTCGACGCCGCGGGTCGGCTGGCCGACGATCAGCACGTCGGGGTCTTTTTCAATCTCGCGGGCGAGCACGATCTTCTGCTGGTTGCCGCCGGAGAAGTTGGCGGTCTTGAGCCGCTCGTTCGCCGGGCGGATGTCGTAGCGCGTCATCTGCTCGCGGGCGCTCTGGCGGATGCGCTCGATGTCGAGGAACGGACCTTTACGGTAGCGCGGATGGTCGTGGTAGCCGAGGATCGCGTTCTCGCTTTCCTCGAAGGGCAGGACCAGTCCGACGTGGTGCCGGTCCTCCGGCACATGGGCGAGGCCCCAGTCCCGCAAATCGCCCGGATCGACATGGCGCGTGACGTCGAGGAGCGTGCCCTTGAGCGAGACGGTGCCGGATTCGGCGCGGCGGATGCCGCTGATGGTTTCGATCAGTTCCGATTGGCCGTTGCCGGCGACACCGGCGATGCCGACGATTTCGCCGGCCTTGACGTCAAAGCTGACGTCTTTGACGACGGTGCAGCCGCGGCCGTCCTTGACCGTCAGGTTACGCACCGAGAGCATGACGTCGCCGGGCGCTGCCTCGCCCTTCTCGACGCGCAGGAGCACCCGGCGGCCGACCATCAGCTCGGCGAGTTCCTCGACGGTGGTGTCCTTCGTCGCGCGAGAGGCGACCAGCTGGCCCTGCCGCATGACGGCGACATTGTCGGTGATCGCCATGATCTCGCGCAGCTTGTGGGTGATGAGGACGACGGTTTTTCCCTCGGCCTTGAGCTGGGCGAGGATGCGGAATAGGTGATCGGCCTCGGCAGGCGTCAGCACGCCGGTGGGCTCGTCGAGGATCAGGATGTCGGCGCCGCGATAGAGCGCCTTCAGGATCTCGACGCGCTGCTGCAGGCCGACCGGCAAGTCTTCGACGATGGCGTCGGGATCGACCTCAAGTCCGTATTCCTTTTCCAGCCGGCGCAGCTCGGAGCGCGCACGGCTGATCGAGCGGTTGAGCAGTGCCTCGCCCTCGGCGCCAAGGATCACGTTTTCGAGCACGGTGAAGTTCTGCACCAGCATGAAGTGCTGGTGGACCATGCCGATGCCGGCGGCGATGGCGTCGTTGGGGGTGGCGATGGTGGCCGGCTTGCCGTTGACGCGAATTTCGCCGGAATCGGCCTGGTAAAAGCCGTAGAGGATCGACATCAGCGTCGATTTTCCGGCCCCGTTTTCGCCGATGATGCCTTGGATCGTGCCACGGGGAATGGCCAGATTGATGTCGCGATTTGCATGAACTGCACCGAAACTCTTGTTGATACCAACAAGTTCGATCGCGTTTTCTGCCATTCTTCGATCGATCCCCTGGGAGCTTATTTTTCTTCCCTTTGAAATGTCTAGCAGCCGTCTGGTGACTTGCCAATGCGAGCCGGATTGGACACTCGACAAAGACCGGCGCCATTGCCATCTTCGGCCAGGCGGTGGCAAAGGCTCAGCGCATGCAAATCATGCATCACGTGCTGAAGGGAAATGGCATGAACGAGGAACGTATCGTCCAGCTGGAAATCCTCGCTGCCGAGCAGGAAAAGACCATCGCGGAACTTTCCGGCGAGATTGCCGAGCAGTGGAAGGTGATCAACAAGCTGCAGAAGAAGCTCGACGCGCTCATCAACCGCTTCCTGGAGCTTGAGGAACAGGCAGCGCCGGAAATCCCGGTCACCAAGCCGCCGCACTGGTAAGGGGGACGACGCATGACGCTCAGCGACCGGATGGCCCGCGCCGAGGACTATGTCTTCGGCCTGATGAATGACGAGGAGCGGGGCCGGGCCGAGCGGGACATGGAGATCGATCCGCAGTTCCGCGAATGCGTCATGGTGCTTGCCGAGCAGCTCAGGCGGCTGCGCGAGGAAAAGGAAAAGCCGGTCTCGATCACCGACGACGCCTGGCGCGACATCACCCGGCGCATCGCCTCGATGCCGCAGATGGTGGGCGCGGCGACGGCGGAGCGCATGGGCCTGTCATTGGGCGGCGATCCGTCACGCAAGGGACTGCTGCGGCTCAACCGGCCGCTGGCGCATCACTTCATCGGATGGAAGGCGACGGTGATGTCGGTGGCGCTGATCGCCGCGCTCGGCATGGGCTACATGGTGGGCGAGCAGTCGGCGCGGCTGCCGACGCCGGTGGCAACCGCGATCCTGGAAGATGCCGAGGGCAAGCCGGCCGTGTTCGTCGAAGCCTGGGATGACCGCAGCGTGCGGCTGGTGCCGCTCGGCAAGGTCGCGCTGCCCGAGGGCAAGATGCTGCAGTTCTGGATCGACGGAAAGCCCTATGGCGTGATGCCGGCAAGCCTGGAGGCGCTGGTGCGCGGGCCGGAACTGCCGGAGCCGCGCGCGGGGCAGACCTACGAGGTCACCATCGAGAACCTGCCGGGTCTTGGCGGCGAGCCGGCCGAGGTGCCGCTGTTCAAGGGCCTGGCACAGCCGATCGAGCGCTGAGGACAAAACAAAACCGCCGGACGTTCGCCCGGCGGTTCTTTGATTTCTGGAGCGGGCCCGGATCAGAACGGGCAGGAATTGTCGCTCATGAAGTCGTGGACCTTGATCTCGCCGGCGATGATCTTGGCCTTGGCGGCCTCGACCGCTTCCTTCATCTCCGGGGTAATCAGCTTCTCGTTGTGCTCGTCGAGCGAATAGCCAACGCCGTCCTCCGCAAGCCCGAGGTCGTTGATGCCGGGCGTGAAGTTGCCGTTCTTCGCGTCGTTGAACGCGTTGTAGACGGCAACGTCCACCCGCTTGATCATCGAGGTCAGCACGTGGCCGGGATGCAGGCCGTTCTGGTTGGAGTCGACGCCGATGCCGAGCTTGCCAGCGTCAGCGGCGGCCTGCAGCACGCCAACGCCCGTGCCGCCGGCTGCGTGGTAGATCACGTCGGCGCCCTGGTCGATCTGGGCGCGGGTGATCTCGGCGCCGCGGCTCGGATCGTTCCATGCCGACGGCGTGTCGCCGGTGTAGTTGCGGATGACCTTGGTGCCTTCCTTGGTCTCGATCGCGCCCTGGACGTAGCCGCACTCGAACTTGCCGATCAGCGGGATCTGCATGCCACCGACGAAGCCGACCGTGCCGGTCTGCGAGGCCATGGCGGCGAGAAGGCCGACGAGGTAGGAGCCTTCCTGCTCCTTGAACACGACCGAGCGGACGTTGGGCTTCTCGACGACGGTGTCGATGATCGCGAACTGCGTCTCCGGGAACTCGTCGGCGATGATTTCGAGCGCGGACGACCAGGAGAAGCCCGCCATCACGATCGGGTTGCGGCCGTCCTCGGCGAAGCGGCGCAGGGCCTGCTCACGCTGCGCGTCGTTGGAGATCTCGAATTCGACATAGGAGATGCCGGATTCATTCTTGAACTGCTCGGCGCCGTTGAAGGACGCTTCGTTGAACGACTTGTCGAACTTGCCGCCCAGGTCGAAGAGAAGGCCTGGCTGAATGTCTTCCTGAGCCCATGCCGTGGCAGTCATTGCGGTCGCGGCCATCAGGCCTAGAACAAAACGCTTCATCTGATCCACACCCCTGTCGGTCCATCCACAACGCGCGGAACAGGTCGCGGCCTGTTGCTCGCGGGGCGGGATTTCTTTCCCGCCAAAGGCAATCTTGCACGCGGTTTGGCAAAATTCATCCGAAATCTTGACGTTGTGGAAGGTCAGTAAAGGCGGGGCAGAAGAGGAAGCGAAGCTTCACATTGACGCCACACAATGACCCGCAAATCGCCCCTGAACGACTGAAACTCATGGCGCCGCCGATCATTTCCTCTCCGGACGCAGAGACGTCCCCTCCCAGATGGACCACCAAACGGAACGAGAGGAAATGACATGAAACGTCTTCTAGCCATGACGACCGCCACCCTGATGGGCGCCTCGATGATCGCCGCTCCGGCATTTGCCCAGACGGGCGGTGAAGGCGGCGCCAACGATCCGGCATCGTCAGCCACCGAGCAGAACGCATCGCCGTCCCAGGGCAGCGGCTCGCAGCAGGACGTCGACCGCGGCACCACCCAGGCAATCGATGACGGCGCCGGCGACGGCGGCTCGCTGACCGCCGTGACCGGGAGCGGGGCAGCGGCCCAGTCGATTGCTTCGATGGACAGCTTCTCGGACGTGACGGTGCGCCGGATCAGCGGCGAGGAGAGCGCGAATGCATCCGAGGCAGTCTCGCAGAACCGCGATGCGATCACTCAGCTCCAGTCAGCGATTTCCGGCAATGCAGAGCTGATGAGCCGGCTTGAGGCCGAGGGCGTCGAGGTCTCCTCGATCGTCGGTGCGGAGGTAGCCGGCAATGGCGCACTGGTCCTTTACCAGCTCTGACCAATCAACCATGATGAGGCGGCGCAGGAATGGTTCCTGCGCCGCTTTTCGTTGGCCGGAACGTTACTGCATCGGCTTCGTTGAACCCCGGTGCATTCCGTCATCGTCAGCCTGCACGGATCGATTTCCATGAGATTTCTCTTCCTGATTGCCCTGTTGGTCGCAACTCCTTCCGCCTTTGCGCAGGGTCTCGACAAGGAAGGCGCGATCGACACCATCGTCGGGTCCGACGTGACTACCGGCGAGGAAGCCGCGAACAAGGACGAGGGGCGCATCATCAAGGCGATCGAGAACTCGTCCGCCGCCGCGGCTGCGGTGCGCCGCAAATTCTCTCTCGACAAGGTCGAGATCGTCTTCATCCCGGACCTCGACGACAAGGACACGCAGATCGAGGCAAAACTCGAACAGTACAAGCCGCAGGTCACGGAATTGCGCGAGTCGATCCAGGGCAGCGCGATGTTCTACCACGCGGTGGACTCGCGGTCGGTGCAGCTCAACGACATCCTCGCGCTCGAGTTCGATGACAACAACGGTGTCACCATCTTCGTGAAGGGCAGGAACCCGGAAGGCGAATAGCCTTCCCATCACCTTTCAGTCAGCTTCTTTCAAACTCGGCCGCGCCTGCTTGCGTCTGGCGCGGCCATGGCTATTCCTCGACTGTCCGCCGATCCGGACCATGCACGAAAGGGATTCGCACTCCATGACAGACCTATCCAGCTTCCCCATCACCAAGCGCTGGCCGGCACAGGATCCGGGCAAGCTGCAGCTTTATTCCTTCCCGACGCCGAACGGCGTGAAAGTGTCGATCGCGCTGGAGGAAGTCGGTCTTCCGTACGAGGCGCACCTGGTCAACATCTCGAAGAACGAGACCTGGGGCGAGGAATTCCTTTCGCTGAACCCGAACGGCAAGATCCCGGCGATCATCGATCCCAATGGTCCGAACGGAAAGCCGTTCGGCCTGTTCGAGTCGGGCGCGATCCTGCTCTACCTTGCTGAGAAGACCGGCAAGCTCTTGCCGAAGGACCCGGCGCTGCGGATGGAGACGATCCAGTGGGTCTTCTTCCAGATGGGAGGCGTCGGTCCGATGTTCGGCCAGTTCGGCTTCTTCTACAAGTTCGGCGGCAAGGATTTCGAGGACAAGCGCCCGCTCGAGCGCTACCAGAACGAGGCCAAACGCCTGCTCGGTGTCATCGAGCAGCGCATGAACGGCCGCGAGTGGTTCATGGGCGACGAGTTCACCATCGCCGACCTCGCCATCTTCCCGTGGGTGCGCTCGTTGCGCGAGGGCTATGGCGCCGCCGAGGTGCTCGGCCTCGACGAGCTGCCGAACACCAAAGCCTGGGTCGAGCGCTGCATTGCGCGCCCGGCGAGCCAGGTCGGCCTCAACGTACCTCCACGGCCGTAACCCTGATCCGCGTCCTGATGAACGCTGCGATAAACACCAGCGTCATCAGGAGCACGATGGTCGGCGCCGGCGCGCTGTCGATGAAGAAGGACAGATAGACGCCGAGGAACGCGCAGGCGGTCGCGATCAGCATCGAGACCGCCACCATCGCATCGAAGCGCCGGGTGAGCAGGAATGCCGTCGCCCCCGGCGCGATCAGCATGGCGATCGCAAGGATGATGCCGACCGCCTTGAGCGCGCCGACGATCGTCAGCGAAAGCACAGCCAGCAGACCGTAGTGGTAGAAGCGAACCGGCAGCCCGATCGCCCGGGCGTGCTGCGGGTCGAATGCCGCAACCAGCAGGTCGCGGCGCAAGAGGCCGACGAAGCCGAGCGCGATAAGCGCAATCACACCCGTTTCCGCGATATCGCGCCAGGTGACGCCGAGAATGTCGCCGAAGAGGACGTGCATCAGGTGCAGGTCGCTCTCGATCATCGAAAACATGACGACGCCAAGGCCGAACATGCCGGAGAAGACGATGCCCATGACGGTGTCTTCCTTCACCCGGCTGTTTTCCTTCAGGTAGCCGACGGAGATCGAGCAGACCATGCCGGCGGCAAACGCGCCGGCGGCAAGCGGCAGGCCGAGAAGGTAGGCGAGGACGATGCCAGGCAGCACGGCATGGCTGATGGCGTCGCCCATCAGCGACCACCCCTTCAGCACCATGAATGGCGAAAGCAGCCCCATCGGCAGCGCCACCAAGAGGCCGATGACGAAGGCCTGCTGCATGAACGGAAACTGGAAGGGCATCAGCAGCATGTCGAACATTATGCGCCCTCCGCGAGTGCCTTGCGAGCCTGGCGCCGGGCGGCGAGCATGCCGTGCTTGGGCGCAAAGACGAAGGCCATGAGGAAGATCAGCGTCTGCAGGACGACGATGATGCCGCCGGTCGCGCCATCGATGAAGTAGCTCGCATAGGCGCCGACGAAGCAGGTGAGCGTGCCGATCGTGACGCTCAGGATGATGAGACGCGGGAAGCGGTCGGTCAGCAGGTAGGCGGTTGCGCCGGGCGTCACCACCATGGCGATGACGAGGAACGCGCCGACCGTCTGCAGCGCCGCCACCGTCGAAGCAGCAAGCAGCGTGAAGAACAGCGCGCGCAAAAGGCCCGGATTGAGGCCGACGGTGCGGGCATGGTTCTCGTCGAAGAAGACGACCATCAGGTCCTTCCACTTGACGATCAGGATCGCCAGCGAAATGCCGGCGATCAGCACCAGCTGCAGCGTGTCCGAAGGCGTGACGGCAAGGATGTTGCCAAGGACGATGGACTGGATGTTCACCGAGGTCGGCGACAGCGAGACCATGAACAGGCCGAGCCCGAGATAGGAGCTGAAGATCAGGCCGATGATCGCGTCCTCGCGCAGCTTCGTCTGCTGCGTGAGGAAAAGCATCGAGCCGGCTGCGAGCCCGCCGGCAATGAAGGCGCCGAGCGCGAAGGGAAGGCCGAGCATGTAGGCGCCGGCAACACCGGGAACGATGGCGTGGGAAAGGGCATCGCCAATTAGCGACCAGCCCTTCAGCATCAGATAGGCCGAGAGAAATGCGCAGACGGCGCCGATCAGGGCCGAGACCCACATCGCATTGATCATGTAGCCGTAGTTGAACGGCTCGAGGAGGACGCTCATTGCTTCGCCTCGTCCTCATTTGGAGGAACCGCGGGGCCAGCAGTCGAGTGCGCCTTGTCGCCATAGAGGACGAACGGGCGCTCGTCGTCCGTGAGCACCGTCACCGAGCGGGCATCTTCATCATCGTGCAGGGCAGTGCCGCCGAGCACGAAGTGGCGCAGCACGCCGCCAAAGGCGTTGGCGAGGTTCTCGTGGGTGAAGACCTCGGCCGTGGGGCCAGCGGCAAGCACGGTGCGGTTGAGAAGGATGGCGCGGTCGCAGAATTCGGGAACGGAGCCGAGATTGTGGGTCGATACCAGCATCACCCGGCCTTCGGCGCGCAGGTCGCGCAGGAGCGCGATGATCGCCTCCTCGGTGGTGACATCGACGCCCGTGAACGGCTCGTCGAGCAGGATCACCTGGCCTTCCTGGGCGAGCGCACGCGCAAGGAAGACGCGCTTCTTCTGCCCGCCGGAAAGCTCGCCGATCTGGCGCTTGCGAAAGCCGCTCATGCCGACACGCGCGAGCGCCTCATCAACCTTGCGTCGGTCCTCGTCGCGCGGGATGCGCAGGAAGTTCATGTGGCCGTAGCGGCCCATCATGACGACGTCCTCGACGAGGATCGGGAAGTTCCAGTCGACCTCCTCGGCCTGCGGCACATAGGCGACGAGGTTCTTGGCGAGCGCTTTCCGGGCCGGTTCGCCCATGATCGAGACGGAGCCCGCGGCAAGCGGCACGAAGCCCATGATCGCCTTGAACAGCGTCGACTTGCCGGCGCCGTTGACGCCCACCAGCGCGGTTATGGTGCCGCGCGGGATCGAGAAGCAGGCGTTTCTGAGCGCAGCCTGGCCGTTGCGGTAGGTGACGGTGACAGAGTCAACGGCAAGACCGGCGCTGCCGGCGCCGGTCCTTTCTGTCGCCTCGTCTGAGACATGCCGGTTCATTCGCTCAATCCCTCGGCGATGGTTTGTGTCGTGACCCTGAGAAGATCAAGATAGGTCGGCACCGGTCCGCTCTCATCCGACAGCGAGTCGACATAGAGGACGCCGCCGTACTTTGCGCCCGTCTCGCGCGCGACCTGCTGCGCCGGATCCGGCGAGACGGTGCTTTCGCTGAAGATCGCCGGGATTGAGTGCTCGCGCATCGCGTCGATCACCTTGCGGATCTGCTGCGGCGTGCCCTGCTGGTCGGCATTGATCGGCCAGAGGAAGAGTTCCTTGAGGCCGAAGTCGCGAGCCAGGTAGGAGAACGCGCCTTCGCTCGTCACCAGCCAGCGGCGGTCTTCCGGAATAGAGGCAARCCGCTCGCGGATCGGCGCGATCGTTGCTTCGATCTTTGCCTTGTAGGCCTCGGCATTCGCCGCATAGACCTCGGCATTGTCGGGGTCATGCTCGGCAAGCGCCTTCCGGATGTTATCGACATATGTGAGCGCGTCCGTCGGCGACATCCAGGCATGCGGGTTTGGCTTGCCGGTATAGGGGCCATCGGAAATGCTCATCGGCTCGACGCCGTCGCTGACCACGGCGCTCGGCACGTCGCGCAAATTGCTGAAGAAGCGTTCGAACCAGAGCTCGAGATTGAGGCCGTTCCACAGGATGAGGTCGGCATCCTGGGCGCGCAGCATGTCACCCGGCGTCGGCTGGTATTCGTGGATCTCGGCGTTGGGGCGCGTGATCGATTCAACCTCCGCGGCGTCACCGGCAACGTTGCGGGCAATATCGGCAATGACAGTAAAGGTCGTGGCGACCTTGAGCTTTTCGGCATGCGCAACGGCGCACATCTGCGTCAGCACGAGCGCCGCCGCGTAAAAGATCGTCGTAAGACGCATGAAAACTCCAGAACTGCTTTCTCGAACAATTCAAAACTAGGCGAGGCGTTGCATGCTGTCAATGCAATTGCAAATCGTTTGCAACTGGACGGCTCCAGTTGCGAAAGCTGGGCATCGGAGGGGGCCCGGCTTTGCATCGCAGCCGGCGCTGTCGCATAGTCGCGCGATGAACGAGAGCATGATTCAGAAGCCGGATTACGAGACGGCCCTGCGAGAAGCGGGGGTGCGCATCACGCGCCCGCGCCGGGTCATCCTCGGGATCCTGTCGGACGCGGAAGACCATCCGGACGCGATGGAGATCTTCAAGCGCTCGGTCGCGGTCGACTCCAGCATCTCGCTCTCGACCGTCTACCGCACCATGAAGCTGCTGGAGGGGATTGGCGCGATTCACCGGCACGCCTTCGAGGGCGGCCCGTCGCGCTTCGAGCCCGCCGTGGGCGAGCATCACGACCACCTGATCGACATCGAGACGGGGGACGTGATCGAATTTCATTCCGAGCGGATCGAGGAGCTCCAGCAGGAGATCGCCCGATCGCTCGGCTATGACATCGTGCACCACCGCCTCGAGCTCTATGGCCGGCGGCGGCGCAAGAAGTAGGCGTCAGGCGGTCGCCAGCGCGAGATCGAGCTGCGGCTCCGGCTGAGATTCAGCCGTCTTTTCCACCCGCACGGGCTTCCTTTCCTGCTTCGGCTGGCTCGCCTCGAAGCCGGTCATGTGCAGCTGGCCGGATTCCACGATCTCGCTGAGCGGGACCGGGCGGCCGAGGAGATAGCCCTGCGCCTCGTCGCAGCCTTCGGCGTTGAGCAGCGACAGCTGGCCCTGCGTCTCGATGCCTTCGGCGAGCACCGGAATGTCGAGGCTCTTGCCGAGCGCGAGCACGGCGCGGATGATCGCCTTGGCCTGCGGGCTGGTCTCGGCCTCGCCCATGAAGGAGCGGTCGAGCTTGATCTTGTCGAACGGGAAGGCGCGCAGCGTCTCCAGCGACGAATAGCCGGTGCCGAAATCGTCGAGCGCGATGCTGACGCCGAGATCCTTGATCTGCCGCAGCATGCAGAGCGAACGCTCCTTGTCGGCGAAGATCGTGGACTCAGTTAGCTCCAGCTCCAGCCGCTCGGGCGGCAGGCCGGCCTCGTCGAGCACCTCCTTGATGAGACGCGGAAGGTCGGCATGGACGAACTGCACCGGCGAGATGTTGATCGAGACCTTGTAGCCGGGGGTCCAGCTCGCGGCGCGCGAGCAGGCGGTGCGCAGTACCCATTCGCCGAGCGGCAGGATCAGGCCGCTTTCTTCCGCAAGCGGAATGAACTCCGCCGGCGAGATGTAGCCGCGCGTGGGGTGCTTCCAGCGCAACAGCGCTTCGTAGCCGCGGATCTCGCCGGTCGCGACGGCGGTCTGCACCTGGTAGTAGACTTCGAGCTGGCCCTTCTCCACCGCCGCCTTGAGGTCGGCCGCCAGCGAGCGGCGGGCGCGGACCGTCTCGTCCATCGACTGCTCGTAGAAGCAGATCGAGTGCAGGAGGTCGGCCTTGGCGCGGTACATGGCAAGGTCGGCGTTGTTGATGAGCGCTTCCTTGTCGGAAGCATCGCTCGGGTAGAGCGCCACGCCGATACTGGCGCCGGGAGAGAACTGCTTGCCCTCGAAGCTGATCGGCTGGCCGAGCACGGTTTCGAGGCGGGCGAGGAAGTCGGAGATGTCCGTCTTGCTCTTGTAGCGGTGCAGGGCCGCGAACTCGTCGCCGCCGAGGCGGGCAACGAAATCGGTGTCTTCAAGCTGCGCCTTCATGCGCCGGCCGATGTCCTGCAATACGCGATCGCCGGCGGCATGGCCGTGCAGGTCGTTGATCTCCTTGAAGCGGTCGAGGTCGATGCAGATCAGTGCTAGCTCGCCGCCGGTCTCGGTCGCAAGCTCCAGCTCGTGGTCGAGGCGGTCGTTGAAGCTGACACGGTTCGGCAGGCCGGTGAGGCTGTCGTTCATCGCCATCTCGCGCAGGCGCTCGAGCGACTCGGCGCGCACGCTGCCATCGATCACGTGGCTGGCGAGACCGGCGCTGACGATGATGATGCCGACGCTGGCAATGGCGAGCGCCAGCGCCTGCAGCGCCGACGGGTCGGAATAGGAGCCGTCGATCATCATCGGCTCGACGTGGAAGGCGGCCATGCCGGTGAAGTGCAGGCTGACGATCGCGATGACCAGGACCGCGGTTGCGGCAATGCGGCCCTCGTTGGTTTGGCGCTGCATGAACACGTGCATCGACTGCGCCGACAGGACCGTCGAGAGCACGACGGACGCGACCAGATAATCGGTGTCCCAGGTGAGAACGCCCTGGACGCGGTAGGCGATCATGCCGGTGTAGTGCATGGCGACGATAGCAAGGCCGACGAGGGCACCGCCGATCGCGGGCATGACGCGGCTCATACGGCTCAGCGCCACGGCGAAGCCGAGGCACGAGCCGATGATTGCCACCAGCATGGACACGATCGTCATGACTGGATCGAACGACACCGGTGTGCCGGGCTCGTAGCCGAGCATCGCGATGAAATGTGTACACCAGATCGATGCACCGGCAGCGACGGCTGCTATGAACAGCCAGGACATCTTCTGCAGCCCGGACGTGCGGGACGCATCGGTCAGCAGTCGGGTAATTGTTGCCGATCCGCCAATGCAAACCGCAGCGGCTACCAGCACCAGAACGAGGCTGTGCTCGTCCTTGATGCAACTCAGGACTCTCATCATTTTCTTCTACGCCCACCCAGGCTGAGCAGATCTTCCGTCGCTCTGGGTCGGTTGTATACGAAGCCACAAGTTGCGCGGACGTTAATTTGCACCGCAACATGCTCAATCGCTGTAGGGAACCGGGGTTTTTCAGCTTATCCGAAAGTCATGCCTCATGGCTGGTATGCAGCTGCAGCGGTTGACGCTCGGGACCGCCGATGCACATTCTTCCAAAACGCCAAAGTTTCGGAGCAGGAACGTCGATGTCCAAAGCTGAAATCGGCCTGATTGGCCTCGGTGTGATGGGAGCCAATCTCGCCCTGAACATCGCCGAAAAGGGTTACCCGGTCGCCGTATACAATCGGACCACCTCCCGAACCGGCACCTTCTTCGAAAATGCGGGCGAACTGCGCCAGAACATCGTTCCCTGCGCGACGCTCGAAGAGTTCGCGGCCCAGATCAAGCCGCCGCGGCCGATCATCCTGATGGTGCAGGCCGGCAAGGCCGTCGACGAGCAGATTGAGGGCCTGCGCGACTTCCTTTCGCCCGGCGACATCATCATCGACGCCGGCAACGCCAATTTCCGCGATACCATCCGCCGCTTCGACGAACTCGAGAATTCGGGCCTGACCTTCATCGGCATGGGTGTGTCGGGCGGCGAGGAAGGCGCGCGCCATGGCCCGTCGATCATGGTCGGCGGCGAGAAGCAGGCTTATGAGCGCGTCGAGAGCGTGCTGAAGTCGATCGCGGCGAAGTTCGAGGGCGAGCCGTGCTGCGCCTGGCTCGGCCACGGCGGCGCCGGCCACTTCGTCAAGACGATCCACAACGGCATCGAATATGCCGACATGCAGATGATCGCCGAGATCTACGGCATCCTGCGCGACGGCTTCGGCATGGCGGCGAGCGACATCGGCGCCATCTTCTCCGAGTGGAACAAGGGCCGTCTCAACTCCTACCTCGTCGAGATCACGGCTGCCGTCCTCGAGACGGAAGATCCGGATTCCGGCGCTCCGATCGTCGACCGCATCCTCGACCGCGCCGGCCAGAAGGGCACCGGCCGCTGGTCGGCCATCGAAGCGCAGATGATGGGCGTGCCGGCAACGGCCATCGAATCCGCTGTCGCTGCGCGCAGCCTCTCGGCTGAGCGCGGCCTGCGCCAGATGGCTGCCAAGGCCTATGGGGGCACGCCGGCTGCCAGCGGAACGACGCCGGATGCGGACTTCATCCGCGACCTCGAGCTCGCGCTGTTCGCTGGCAAGATCGCGGCTTATGCGCAGGGCTTTGCGGTGATGGACCAGGCCTCGGAGGAGTTCCAGTGGAACCTGCCGATGCCGACGATCGCGCGCATCTGGCGTGCGGGATGCATCATCCGCTCGCAGTTCCTTGGAACGCTGGCAAAGTCGTTCGAGGCAGACCCGGATGCCGAAAACCTGCTCCTGATCGGCGACTTCGTCGAGATGATGAAGGAGGCGCATCCGTCGCTTCGCCGCATTGTGGCCCATGCGGCCGTCAATGGCCTGCCGGTCCCGGCACTGTCGGCGGCACTCGGATATTTCGACTCGTTCCGCCAGGCGCGCGGCACCGCGAACCTCATCCAGGCGCAGCGCGACTATTTCGGCGCCCACGGCTTCGAGCGCATCGACCAGGACGGCGAGCATCACGGCCCGTGGGGCTCGGGCCTCTGATCAGGACGGATCGTCCGGCGCAGCCAAAGTCTGGAGCGTATCGGCGGGAATGCCGTCGATGCGCGCCTTGACGGCCTTCGCAAGCTGGCGCCCGGCGAGGCGGAAATCCTCGTTGACGGTCAACAGCTCGCGCCGGAAAATCTTTACGAGCTTGCTCGACTGCTTGGTGGCGACATCGATGTCCCGGCCGAGCCGCAAACCTACTTCCTCCAGCGCCGACACGACGGCAAAGGCTGCCGCACCGCTGCCGCAAACGATGCCGTCCGGCGCATTTGGCCGGTGAAGGAGCTGCAGCGCACGTTCCTTGAGCTCCTCGATCGGCAGGTCGATCGAGGCATCGCGGAACGGGATTTCCGTGCAGCCGCACTCGGCTAAGCCTTCGGTAAACCCCTCGCTCATGTGGCGGTTGTAGGTGAGATGCGGCGGCGGGCTCACGAGCGCAAGGCGCCGGCGTCCGGCCGCAGCGAGCGCCCGAACCGCCTTCAGCGCGAAGGCATGGTTGTCGAAGTCGTGCCAGGCATGGGCGATGCCCATCTGCGTGCGGCCATGGGTGGCGAATGGAAAATTGTGCTCGGTGAGATAACGCACGCGCGGATCATCCGGCCGCGTCTGCGACAGGATGATGCCATCGGCCGAGTGGGTCTCGACGACATAGCGCACGGGCGTCATCGGGTCCTCGGACCCGGAATAGGGCGTCAGGATCAGGTGATAGGGCGAACCGGCAAGCTCGGCGGCGACACCGGCAATCATGTCGGAAATGAAGCCCATCAGCTGCTCGTCGGTGTTGAGGATCAGCGAGATGACGTTCGTCTTGCCGGTGCGCAGGCGCACGCCGGCGCGATTCGGCCGGTAGCCGACCTGGCGCGCGACAAGTTGCACGCGACGCTTAGTTTCCTCGCCGATTTCCGGCGCATCCTTCAGCGCGCGCGAAACGGTCGTCACGCCAAGCCCGGTCATGAAGGCGATTGTCTTCAGCGTCGGCGGGGCGCTCTGAGGTGCGGCTTCAGTGGCCCCGGCCTTCTCAACATCAGTCATGATGTGCAGTCCAATTCTCGGTCACTGTATCGTTACAGGATTTTTCGCCGCTGCACAGGGAAAATTGAAGCTCATCAACCGGCGCGTCGCTGTCAGCATCCAACGGCACCCTACGCAAGGCCGTACGTTTCATCATTAAGAATCAGGAATATGCGCTGCTTCTGAAGCGAGTCGGTCGATCGCTGCTGCCACCCGATTTGTTCGAGTCGCGAAATTAATAGCTGCCGAGATGTTGCGCGATCTCGAAGCTTGCCCTATCGTTCCATCTGTAACGTTACAGTTTTCAGGGAGGAGATCTGATGCGCTACGGGTTGTTGACTGCTGCCTTCGCCTTGTCGTCGGCACTGCATGTCTCTGCATACGCCGCTGAACTGGAAGTGACGCACTGGTGGACTTCAGGCGGCGAAGCCGCGGCGGTCGCCGAATTCGCGAAAGCCTTCGACGCATCAGGTCACAAATGGATCGACGGCGCCGTCGGCGGCGGCGGCCCGAACGCCCGCACCGTGTTCGTCAGCCGCCTGACCGGCGGCGACCCGATGGGCGCGACGCAGTTCAATCACGGCCGTCAGGCCGAGGAGCTGGTGGAGGCCGGGCTGATGCGCGACCTCACCGACATCGCAACCGAGGACAAGTGGCTCGAGGTCATCAACCCGCCGACGCTGCTCGATGGCTGCACGGTCGACGGCAAGATCTACTGCGTGCCGATCAACATCCACTCCTGGCAGTGGCTGTGGCTGTCGCACAAGGCATTCGAGGATGTCGGCTTGCCTGTCCCGAAGAACTGGGATGAGTTCGTGGCCGCCGCGCCGAAGCTGCGCGAGGCGGGCAAGCTCCCGCTCGCCCTCGGCAGCCAGCCGTGGCAGTCCGCCGGCCTGTTCCAGGTGCTGATGGCCTCGCTCGGCGGGCCGGAGATCTTCAACAAGGTCTATGGCGACAAGGACGCGGAGGCGGCGGCCGGCGAAGAAATCAAGCGCGTCTTTGCAGCGGCGGGCGATGCCCGCGAGATGGCCAAGGGCTCCAACGTGCAGGACTGGAACCAGGCGACCAACCTCGTCATCACCGGCCAGGCCGGCGGGCAGGTGATGGGTGACTGGGCGCAGGGCGACTTCCAGGTCGCCGGTCAGGTGGCCGGCAAAGACTATTCGTGCCTGCCGGGCCTCGGCGTCAACGAGGTGATTGCGACCGGTGGCGACGCCTTCTACTTCCCGGTTCTCAAGGACGAGGAAAAGAGCAAGGCGCAGGTCGACCTTGCCCGTCTCATGCTCTCGCCGGAGGTGCAGGTCGCCTTCAACCTGAAGAAGGGATCGCTCCCCGTTCGTGGCGACATCGACCTCAATGCCGCCAATGACTGCATGAAGAAGGGCCTCGAAATCCTCGCGGCCGGCAAGACCGTTCCCGCGCCCGAGCAGCTGCTGAGCCAGGACACGATCACCCAGATCAACGATCTGATGGTCGAGTTCTTCAGCTCCGAGATGAGCGAGGCGGACGCCCAGACCCGCTTCGCCGACATCATCGCTGGCGCTGACTAGGCCCCGCGCCGGCGTAGGGAATGCCGACCTCCTCCGGCGGCATTCCCTCCCCAAAATTCTGACGGCTTGAACGAGAGGCGCCAATGACTGGGCAGTCGCGTCCCAACCGGCTATTGCGCAATCTCAGCGCGAAGATCGCATCGATCCCGATGGTACTGACGGCGCTGTGCGTGTTCGTCGGCGGCACGATCTGGACGGTGGTCTATTCCTTCACCGACTCCCGCCTGCTGCCGCGGCTGCGGTTCGTTGGCCTCGACCAGTACGAACGCCTGTGGCGCACGCCGCGCTGGCTGATCTCGATCGAGAACCTGGCCATCTTCGGCACGCTGTCGCTGATCTTCTCGCTGGCGATCGGGTTTCTGCTGGCGGCTCTCCTCGACCAGAAGATCCGCTTCGAAAACACCTTCCGCACGATCTTCCTCTATCCGTTCGCGCTGTCCTTCATCGTCACCGGCCTCGTCTGGCAGTGGCTGCTCAATCCCGACTTCGGCATTCAGGGGCTAGTGCGCTCGTGGGGCTGGGAAAGCTTCACCTTCGATCCGCTCTACAATCAGGACATCGTCATCTATGGCATTCTCATCGCCGCGCTGTGGCAGGGCACGGGGCTCGTCATGTGCATCATGCTGGCGGGCCTGCGCGGTATCGACGAGGACATCTGGAAAGCCGCGCGCGTGGACGGCATCCCGATGTGGAAGACCTACCTCTTCATCGTCATTCCGATGATGCGGCCGGTATTCATCACCGCGCTGGTGCTGATCGCCTCCGGCATCGTGCGCGTCTACGACCTCGTCGTCGCGCAGACCGGCGGCGGGCCGGGCATCTCGTCGGAAGTGCCGGCCAAGTACGTCTACAACATGATGTTCGAGGCGCAGAACCTCGGCCAGGGCTTCGCGGCCTCGACCATGATGCTGCTGTCCGTCCTCATCGTGCTGATCCCGTGGGCCTATCTCGAATTCGGCGGGAGGAAGCGCCATGGCTGACGTCACCGCAATCAGCCCGGCGGAACTCGCCGGCCCCTCCGGCCGCCGGCCGCGCCGGGCGATCTCGCGCCGCAACGTCTTCATCTACGGCACGCTGCTGCTGGTATCGGTCTATTACCTTCTGCCGCTCTACCTGATGATCGTGACCTCACTGAAAGGGCTGCCCGAAATCCGCATGGGCAATGTCTTTGCCCCGCCGGTCGAAATCACGTTCGAGCCGTGGGTGAAGGCATGGGCGCAGGCCTGCACCGGCCTCAACTGCGACGGGCTTTCGCGCGGCTTCTGGAATTCGGTGCGCATCACCGTACCCTCGGTGATTCTGTCGATCCTGATCGCCTCGATCAACGGCTACGCGCTCGCCAACTGGCGCTTCAGGGGCGCGAACGTCTTCTTCACGATCCTGATCTTCGGCGCGTTCATCCCCTATCAGGTGATGCTCTACCCAATCGTCATCATGCTGCGGGAGCTCGGCCTCTATGGCGAGCTGTGGGGGCTGGTGATCGTGCACACGATCTTCGGCATGCCGATCCTGACGCTGCTGTTCCGCAACTACTTCACGTCGCTGCCGGAGGAGCTGTTCAAGGCCGCGCGCGTCGACGGCGCCGGGTTCTGGGCGATCTATCTCAAGATCATGCTGCCGATGTCGCTGCCGATCTTCGTGGTGGCGATCATCATCCAGGTCACCGGCATCTGGAACGACTTCCTGTTCGGCATCGTCTACACGCGCCCCGAATATTACCCGATGACGGTGCAGCTCAATAACATCGTCAACTCGGTCCAGGGCGTGAAGGAATACAACGTCAACATGGCGGCGACGCTGCTGACGGGCCTGGTGCCGCTGATCGTCTACTTCGTTTCAGGCAAGCTTTTCGTGCGCGGCATCGCTGCCGGCGCGGTCAAGGGTTAGGAGGGCCGCCGATGCCGAGCGTCGTCATCCGCGATGTATCGCTGAACTTCGGTGTCGTGGAGGTGCTGAAATCGCTCAACCTCGAGGTCGACAAGGGCGAGTTCCTCGTCCTCCTTGGCCCGTCGGGGTGCGGAAAATCCACGCTGCTGAACTGCATCGCGGGACTTCTGGACGTCAGCGCCGGGCAGATCTTCATCAATGGACGGAACGTGACCTGGGACGAGCCGAAGGATCGCGGCATCGGCATGGTGTTCCAGTCGTACGCGCTCTACCCGCAGATGACGGTGGAGGGGAACCTCTCCTTCGGCCTGAAGAACGCCGGCGTGCCGAAAGACGAGATCGCGAAGCGCGTCGCGCGGGCGGCCGAAATCCTGCAGATCGAGCCGCTTCTGAAGCGCAAGCCTTCGGCGCTGTCGGGCGGGCAGCGGCAGCGCGTTGCGATCGGCCGCGCGCTGGTGCGCGACGTCGACGTGTTCCTGTTCGATGAGCCCCTGTCGAACCTCGACGCCAAGCTGCGCTCGGAGCTGCGCGTCGAGATCAAGCGCCTGCACCAGAAGCTCGGCAACACGATGATCTACGTCACTCACGACCAGATCGAGGCGATGACGCTCGCCGACCGCATCGCGGTCATGCGCGGCGGCATCATCCAGCAGCTCGACACGCCGCAGGCGATCTATTCGCGGCCAAAGAACCGCTTCGTCGCCGGCTTCATCGGCTCGCCGTCGATGAACTTCATCGAGGGACAGCTGGCGCAGCATGACGGGACCTGGGTGTTCGAGGCGGCGGATTTGCGCGTGCCACTTGCGACCTATCCGTTCCAGGAGACGAACTTGTCGCCTCGCGCGGCGACGCTCGGCGTGCGGCCGGAGCATGTCGGCCTCAACACCGGCGAGGGCTGGCCGTTCGAGGTCGAGACGAGTGTCGAGGTGGTCGAGCCAATGGGCTCGGACACGCTGGTCTGGACCAAGGTCGCCGGCCACGACTTCTCGGTCCGCATGGCGACGGAGCGCGCGCCGAGCGCCGGCCAGCGCGCCACGGTCGGCTTCGACCCGCTTCGCGCTTCCCTCTTCGACGCCGAGACCGGCGAGCGACTTTGAACCCGGATTCCTGCAGGATTTTAGATGATGAACTGGTCCTTCCAACTCTACTCCGCCCGCAAGTTCACACCTTGGGAAGAGGTCCTCGCCATGGTGGCGGAGGCGGGCTACGCCGAGGTCGAGGGTTTTGGCGCGCTTTATGCCGACATCGAGCCGGCGCGGCTGCGCGAGCTTCTCGACCGCAGCCGGCTGATAATGCCGACCGGGCATTTTGCGCTCGATCTGCTCGAGAGCGATTTTACCGGGGCGGAGAAGATCGCGAAGACGCTGGGTATCACCACAATGGTCTGCCCGTTCCTGATGCCGGAGAAGCGGCCGGGCGATGCCGCGGGCTGGCGCGACTTTGCGCGGAAGCTGGAGACAGTCGGCCAGCGCTGCCGCCATGCCGGCTTCGGCTTTGCCTGGCACAACCACGACTTTGAGTTTGTTTCGCTCGCCGATAGCACGATCCCGCAGAAGATCATTCTCGAGGAAGCGCCGAGTATTGGCTGGGAAATCGACGTCGCCTGGGTGATACGCGGCGGCAGCGATCCGAACGAATGGATCGGCCGCTACGGGTCGCGCATCGTCGCCGTCCACGTCAAGGACATCGCGCCCGCAGGCGAGAACGCCGACGAGGACGGCTGGGCCGATGTCGGCCACGGCACCGTCGACTGGCCGGGGCTACTGGAGTCGCTGAGGGCGAAGACGCCGGCGAGGCACTTAATCGTCGAGCATGACAATCCGGGCGATGCCGCGCGGTTCGCGCGCCGGTCGATCGCTTCCCTTCGCGCGTTTCAGGAGTAGGTCCGGATGGGAAGGAAGCTCGGCGTCGGCGTGATCGGCTGCGGCAACATCTCGGCTGCCTATTTCAGGTTCGGCCCGCTGTTTCGGGGCATCGAGATGCGGGCAGGCGCCGATCTCGTGCCGGAGGTGGCGAAGGCGCGGGCGGAGGAGTTCGGCGTGCGGGCGGAGACGGTTGAGGGGCTGCTTGCCGCCGACGACATCGACATCGTCGTCAACCTCACCATTCCGGCCGCGCATTATGAGGTGTCGAAGGCGGTGCTCGATGCCGGCAAACACGTCTACTCGGAAAAGCCGTTCGTGCTCTCGGTCAAGGAGGGCAGGGACCTTGCGCAGCGCGCGGCGGCTAAAGGGCTCAGGATCGGCTCGGCACCCGACACGTTCCTTGGTGGCGCGCACCAGTTCGTCCGCGCGATCATCGACAGCGGCCGCCTCGGAAAGATCACCAGCGGCACCTGCACGGTGATGAGCCATGGCATGGAGCATTGGCATCCAAACCCGGATTTCTTCTTCCAGCCGGGCGCGGGTCCGGTGCTCGACATCGGGCCCTACTACATCACCAACCTCGTCCAGCTGATCGGGCCGGTGGCGCGGGTGGCGGCGCTGACGGCAACGCCCGCGGTCGAGCGCACGATCACCTCGCAGCCGCGCTTTGGCGAGAAGATCAGGGTCAACACGCCGACGACGATCCACGCGCTGCTCGAATTCCGCAACGGCGCGGTCATTACGCTGAATGCCAGCTGGGACGTCTGGAAGCACGGCCATGCGCCGATAGAACTCTATGGCGAGGAGGGATCGGTGTTCGTGCCGGACCCGAACTTTTTCGGCGGCGAGGTGCGGCTAACCGACAAGGTGGAGCCGGCAAAGAAGCTGCCGAAGTGGGAGCACCCGTTCTCGATGCCGAACCATCAGCACCCGTCTGGCATGCTGGCCAACTACCGCGCCTGCGGGCTTGCCGACATGGCGCTCGGCATCATCGAGAACCGGCCGCACCGCTGCTCGGCAGAGTTGGCGCTGCATGCGGTTGAGGTGATGACCGGGATCCTAAAATCGGGCGAAACGGGCAAGTTCGTCGACATGGAGACGACCTGCGAGCGGCCGCAGGCGCTGGCGCCGAAGGACGCGAAGGCTATGCTGGCGAGGCACAACTAGCTACCAATACGCCTTCGTCAGATCGAAGAGGAAAGTCCATGTCCTACCAGCCAGCAGCCAACCGCTACGACACGATGACCTACAACAGGTGCGGGCGATCGGGCCTCAAGCTGCCGGCGATCTCCCTCGGCCTGTGGCACAATTTCGGCGAGGACACGCCGCACCAGACCAAGCGCGCCATCTGCCGCAAGGCGTTCGATCTCGGCATCACCCACTTCGACCTCGCCAACAATTACGGCCCGCCTCCGGGCTCTGCCGAGATCGCGTTCGGCGAGATCCTGCGCACCGACTTCGCCGGCCATCGCGACGAGCTGATCATCTCGACAAAGGCCGGCTACAACATGTGGCCGGGACCGTATGGCGAGTGGGGCAGCCGGAAATATCTGCTCGCTTCGCTCGACCAGAGCCTGAAGCGGATGGGGCTCGACTATGTCGACATCTTCTATTCGCACCGTTTCGATCCCGACACGCCGCTCGAAGAGACGATAATGGCGCTTGACCACGCGGTGCGCTCCGGCAAGGCGCTCTATGTCGGCCTGTCGTCCTACAACTCGAAGCGCACGCGCGAGGCGGTGGCGATCCTGAAGGAACTCGGGACGCCGTGCCTCATCCACCAGCCGTCCTATTCGATGATCAATCGCTGGGTTGAGGAAGACGGGCTCCTCGATACGCTCGACGAGCTCGGCATCGGCTCGATCGTGTTCTCCCCGCTGGCGCAGGGCATGCTGACCGACAAGTATTTGAACGGCGTGCCTGAGGACGCGCGCGCGGCCAAGGGCAAGTCGCTGCGGCCCGAATTCCTGACCGACGAGACGATCGCCAACATCCGCTCCCTCAACGAAATCGCCAAGCGCCGC
Organism: Aminobacter sp. J44; assembly: GCF_007829415.1. Classification (NCBI taxonomy): domain Bacteria; kingdom Pseudomonadati; phylum Pseudomonadota; class Alphaproteobacteria; order Hyphomicrobiales; family Phyllobacteriaceae; genus Aminobacter; species Aminobacter sp. J44. Next base: position 64,663 of record NZ_VLJG01000003.1, read on the forward strand.
GGCCAGACGCTGGCGCAGATGGCGCTGGCCTGGGTGCTGCGGGAAAATCGCGTCACCACGGCGCTGATCGGCGCAAGCCGGCCGGGCCAGGTCGAGGACTGTGTCGGGGCGCTGGCGAACCGCGAATTCAGCGCCGAGGAACTGGCCGAGATCGACCGATACGCGCGCGACGCCAACATCAACATCTGGGCGGCATCCGCGGAGCGGAAGGGACCGCCGAGGAAGTAGGGAGCAAGATGATCCGCAACCCGATCCTGCGAGGCTTCAATCCGGACCCGTCGATCTGCCGGGTTGGCGACGACTACTACATCGCCACCTCGACCTTCGAATGGTATCCGGGCGTGCAGCTGCACCACTCGCGGGATCTGGTGAAGTGGCGGCTGGTTGGGCGTGCGCTCGACCGCAAGAGCCAGCTCGACATGCGCGGCAACCCGGATTCCGGCGGCATCTGGGCGCCGTGCCTGTCCTATGCGGACGGGCTGTTCTGGCTGGTCTACACGGACGTGAAGCGGCTCGACGGCGCGTTCAAGGACACGCACAACTACATCGTCACGGCCCCTTCGGTCGAAGGGCCATGGTCGGACCCCGTCTATGTGAACTCGTCGGGCTTCGACCCCTCCCTGTTCCACGATGACGACGGGAAAAAATGGTTCCTCAACATGCTGTGGAACCATGTTTCCTCTGGCGTCGGCGGCCAGCCGAAGCATCCGTCCTTTGCCGGCATCCTGCTGCAGGAATACGATCCGGCCGCGGGCAGGCTGATCGGTGAGGCGGTCAACATCTTCGAGGGAAGCCCGCTCGGGCTGGTCGAGGGACCGCATCTCTTCAAGCGCGACGGCTGGTACTATCTGACGACCGCCGAGGGCGGCACCGGCTACGGCCATGCGGTGACGATGGCGCGTTCGCGCAACATTGCCGGGCCGTACGAGATGCACCCCAACGTGCATCTCATCACCTCGAAGGACGCGCCGGAGGCAGTGCTGCAGCGCGCAGGTCACGGCCAGCTGGTCGTGACGCCGGCGGGCGAAATCTACCACACGCATCTGTGCTCGCGCCCGCTGCCCGGCACGCGGCGCTCGCCCCTGGGGCGCGAGACGGCGATCCAGAAATGCGTCTGGAAGGACGACGGCTGGCTCTATCTCGAACATGGCGGGCAGGTGCCCGCCGTCGAGGTGCCCGCGCCGCGCGGTGCGGCGGAGCCGAAGCCGCTGCCGCGCATCGAACGCTACGATTTCGACGAGGCAAAGCTTCCGCTCGACTTCCAGTGGCTGCGCATTCCCGAATGGCAGCGGCTGTTTTCGCTGGAGGCGAGGGCAGGGCACCTGCGCCTCTACGGGCGCGAGTCGATCGGCAGCTGGTTCGAGCAGGCGCTGGTCGCGCGCCGGCAGGACGCGTTCGACTTTCGCGCCGAGACGGTGGTGGAGTTTACGCCAACGAGTTTCCAGCAGGCGGCGGGGATCGTCCACTACTACAACCGCCACAAGTTTCATTTCCTCGCCATCACCCATGATGCGCGGCTAAGCGGGCGGGTGCTCACCGTGATGAGCTGCCCCGGCGACTGGCCGGACGGGCGTCTGACCTTTCCGATGGCCGAGCCGGTGCGGCTGCCGGGTGATGGACCGGTGGGGCTTGCAGCCGAGGTTCGCGGGGCAGAGCTCGCCTTCCACTTCGCGGCAGTGGATGGCGAGTGGCAGCAGGCGGGCGGGGTGCTGGACGCGAGCGTGATTTCTGACGAAGGTGGCCGGGGAGAGCACGGCTCCTTCACCGGAGCATTCATCGGAATGGCCGCGTTCGACACATCAGGACGCGGCGCGCATGCCGACTTCGACTGGTTTACCTATGAGAGGCTGGCGCCCGGCGCGGCCTGATTTTTGGAGGAAGGATTTCATGGCGACACAGATCAAGGGCCCCGGAATTTTCCTGGCGCAGTTCGCGGGCGACGAGGCGCCGTTCAATTCACTCGCATCGATCACGAAATGGGCTGCCGGCCTCGGCTACAAGGGCGTGCAGATCCCGACCTTCGACCCACGGCTGTTCGACGTCGACAAGGCGGCGACGTCGAAAACCTACTGCGACGAGATCAAGGGCATCTGCGCCGACGCGGGCGTCGAGATCACCGAGCTGTCGACGCACCTGCAGGGCCAGCTGGTCGCTGTGCATCCGGCCTACGACTCGCAATTCGACGGCTTTGCGCCGGCGAGCGTGCATGGCAATCCGAAGGCGCGGCAGGAATGGGCCGTCGACCAGATGATGAAGGTCGCCAAGGCCTCGAAGAATCTCGGCCTGTCGGGCTCGGTGTCGTTCACCGGCTCGCTCGCCTTCCCGTATCTCTACCCGTGGCCGCAGCGCCCGGCCGGACTGGTCGAGGAGGCGTTTGCCGAGCTTGGCCGCCGCTGGAAGCCGATCCTCGATGCCTATGAGGATGCAGGCTGCGACGTCGGCTTCGAGATCCATCCGGGCGAGGACGTGTTCGACGGCGCGACCTTCGAGATGTTCCTCGACGCGGTCGGCGGTCACAAGCGCTGCATGATCAATTACGATCCCTCGCACTTCCTGCTGCAGCAGCTCGACTATCTCGCCTTCATCGACATCTACCACGAGCGGATTTCGGCCTTCCACGTGAAGGATGCCGAGTTTAACCCGACGGGCCGCCAGGGCGTCTATTCTGGCTACCAGGGCTGGGTGAACCGCGCCGGCCGCTTCCGCTCGCTCGGCGACGGACAGGTCGACTTCGGTGGCATTTTCTCGAAGCTGACGCAGTACGGCTACGACCGCTGGGCGGTGCTCGAATGGGAGTGCTGCATCAAGCATCCCGAGCAGGGTGCGGCAGAGGGTGCGCCGTTCATCGAGGCATACCTGATCCAGGTGACAGAAAAGGCCTTCGACGACTTCGCCGACAGCGGTGTCGACCGCAAGGCGCTGCGCCAGATGATGGGAATCGAATAGCCGCGCCAGTCTGCTCTCGACAAGCGCGGCCTCACGCGTTAGGCGGGCGGGCAGAGCAAGGAGCTGCCCGCCATGACCGGAACCATCATCGCGCCATCCGTCCTTTCCGCCGACTTTTCCCGCCTTGGCGAGGAAGTCGAGACCGTCGCCGCCGCCGGCGCGGACTGGATCCATCTGGATGTCATGGACGGCCATTTTGTGCCGAACATCACCTTCGGCCCGCAGATCATCAAGTCGATCCGCAACCGCACCGACAAGGTGTTCGACTGCCACCTGATGATCGCGCCGGCGGACCCGTATCTGGCGGCCTTCGCCGATGCCGGCTGCGATATCATCACGGTCCATGCCGAGGCTGGCCCGCACCTCGACCGCTCGCTGCAGGCGATCAAGGCGCTCGGCAAGAAGGCCGGCGTGTCGCTCAACCCGTCGACGCCGGAATCGGTGATCGAATACGTGCTCGACCGCCTTGACCTCGTGCTGCTGATGACGGTGAACCCGGGCTTCGGCGGTCAGGCGTTCATTCCGCCCGTGGTGGAGAAGGTGCGTCGCGTGAAGGCGATGATCGGCGACCGGCCGATCGACATCGAGATCGACGGCGGTGTGACGCCCGAAACGGCGCCGCTGGTGGCGGCTGCCGGCGCCAATGTGCTCGTCGCCGGCTCGGCCGTCTTCAAGGGCAATTCGCAGGAAGCCTATGCGCGCAATATCGAGGCGATCCGCAACGCGGCGGACCTCGCCTCGGGACGCGCCGTCTAAGTCAGACGCGGTAGCCGATCCGGAAGCCGCCCCAGTGGCGGCCCTTGACGAAGATCGGCGCCGACACGTCCTTCATCAGCACGAAATTGCCGCCGCCCATGTCGCGGCGGTAGGTCTGCAGCAGGAACGGGCGCGTGTTGCGCCCGGCGCCCAGGCCCGTGCGATCCTTGAACATGCGGCGATTGCGGCAGTTGGCGGCGTTCCAGACCGGATCGCTGCTCTGCGGCTTCGAATAGATCAGGTTGTGCGTCGGCAGGTACCCGTTGCGGTCGATGGCGGCGCAAAAGACGATGCGCTCGTCCAGCTGCAGCACCGGCTCCTGGATCGCCGGCAGAACCGCATCGGTGAAGGGCGTGAAGCGCGTCAGCACCTGCTCCGGATTGGTGCCGGGCACCGGCCGGTAGTTCTCGTCGAACAGGTCCGTCATGCTGATGCGGCCGCCGTCGACCGCCTGCTCGAACAGGGCGGCGATTTCGCCTGCCCTGAATTTTGCTATCTCGATCAGGTTGCTGTCCGGCATCTCGATGCCGGAGCTGGCGATGAAGAGGATGAAGTCCTCGGAGATGTCGAGGATGGTTTGCGAGCGTTCGCCGGCGGTGGTGAGCTTCGCGTCGCTTTCCTTCGCGACCTGAACCATCGAGCGCAGGTGCCCGCGCAGCTCGTCGGCCGCCTCGATGTTGCGGCGGACCGGCTCGGCCATCAGGTCGATGTTGTCGGCGAGCTCCTCGACGGTCTGGACGAGCGACTGGATCGTGCGCGTCGCGTCGCTGGCGCGGCCTGATGCGGCGATGGCGGCCTCGGCGGTGCCGACGCTGGAATTGGCATTCTCGGTGAGTTCGCCGAGCGTGACCTGAAGCGCGGACAGGCTTTCCTCGTTACGCTTGGCAGCGGCACCGACCTGATCGGCCAGCGCCTTAAGTGCGGAGCCGATGACGGCAAAGCCCTTGCCGGCGTCGCCGAGCCGCGCGGCCTCGATCGAGGCATTGATGGCGACAAGCTGAGTCTCGCGCGCGATCTCGTTAATCGAGGCGGACACCTCGCGCACCCGCTTGATCGTCTCGGTCACCTTCTCGAGCGTCGCCGAAAAGCCCATGACGCCGTCGCTGAGCGCCTTCATGTTGGAGACGGCGTCGTCCAGCGTGCCGGCGACCGTGTCGGCGCTCTGGGGAAGCACGGCGCGGGTCTGCGATGCGGCCGCACCGACCTCCTGCATGGAAGACTGCAGCTGGGCGTTGATTTCCTTGGAACTCTGGGCCGAGCGGACCACGTCGCGCAGCGTCTGGATCTGCTGGTGACCCAATGCGCCGACGTCCTCGATCAGCCCGGCAAGATCTGCGATCTCGACGCCGAGGCGGCTGCCGCGCTCGCCGATGGCGGCGATACTGGCGTCGTGCAAGTGTGCATCTGCATCCTCGTGCAGACGCATGGCCGCAACATTCATCCGTGTTCTCCCCCGCGGACTAGTAGAGAGAACTTGGCGACTGCAGCTTAATTTCGCGTTAAGTAAAATAACTTCCGCTAATTCAGTGCGCTTCGTCCCAATTTCTTGCCGCGCGTGCGTCGACATGCAGCGGGACTTTCATCGCTACCGCCGGCATTGCCGCATTTTCCATCACCTTGCGGATGACGGGGATGGCGGCTTCGACTTCTGCTTCCGGCGCCTCGAAGATGAGTTCGTCGTGCACCTGAAGCAACATGCGGGTTTGGGTGAGCCCCGCCTGTTCCAGCGCGTCCTCCATGCGGATCATGGCGCGGCGGATGATGTCGGCGGCCGAGCCCTGGATCGGCGCGTTGATTGCCGCGCGCTCGTTGAAGGCGCGGATCGACGGGTTCGGCGAGCGGATTTCAGGATAATTCGCGCGGCGGCCGAAGATGGTCTCGACATAGCCCTTGTCGCGCGCCGTTGCCTTGGTGGCTTCCATGTAGTCGCGGATGCCGGGGAACCGCTCGAAATACTTGCGGATGGAGGCGCCGGCTTCCTCGCGCGGGATCGACAGCTGGTTGGCAAGGCCGAAGGCCGAGATGCCGTAGATGATGCCGAAATTGATCGCCTTGGCGCGGCGGCGCACCTCGCTCGGCATGCCCTCGACCGGAACACCGAACATCTCGGAGGCGGTCATCGCGTGGATGTCGATGCCGTCGGCAAAGGCCTGGCGCAGCTGCGGAATGTCGGCGACGTGGGCAAGGACGCGCAGCTCGATCTGGCTGTAGTCGGCCGAGATCAGCAGGTTGCCGGGATCGGCAATGAAGGCGGTGCGGATGCGCCGGCCCTCGGCGGTGCGGACCGGGATGTTCTGCAGGTTGGGATCGGACGAGGACAAGCGGCCGGTCGTGGTCGCGGCAAGCGCGTAGGAGGTATGGACGCGGCCTGTCTCCCGGTTGATGAAGCCGGGCAGGGCGTCGGTGTAGGTGGACTTGAGCTTGGTGAGCTGGCGCCAGTCGACGATCTTGCGCGGCAGCTCGTGGCCTTCCGCGGCAAGGTCCTCGAGGATCTGCGCCGAGGTCGCCCACTGGCCGGTCTTCGTCTTGGTGCCGCCCGGCAGGCCAAGCTTGCCGAACAGGATTTCGCCGAGCTGCTTCGGCGAGCCGACATTGAAGCGCTCGCCGGCAAGCTGCTGGATCTCTTCCTCCAGTGCTGCCGCGCCCTGCGCGAGCTCGCCCGAGAGGCGGGAGAGGATCTGACGGTCGATCGAGATGCCGCGTTGCTCCATGCGGGCCAGCACCGGCACCAGCGGCCGTTCCAGCCGCTCGTAGACGCTGACGAGGCCCTTTTCGACGAGGCGCGGCTTGAGCACGCGCCACAGACGCAGCGTGACGTCCGCGTCCTCGGCGGCGTAGCAGGTTGCCTGGCTGAGCTCGATCAGGTCGAAGGTGCGCGCGCTTTTGCCCGAGCCCGCGACGCTCTTGTAGGAGATGGCCTTGTGGCCGAGCCAGCGCTCGGCAAGCGCGTCCATGCCGTGGCCGCCATTGATTCCGGCCTCCAGCACGTAGGACATCAGCATGGTGTCGTCATACGGCGTAATGTCGATGCCGTGACGGTGCATGACGACGAGGTCGTATTTGAGGTTCTGGACGATCTTGAGGACCGAACGATCTTCGAGCAGCGTCTTCAGTGCTGCAAGCGCGTCGCGGATCGGGATCTGGTTCTCGATGAGCCCGCCGCCGAACATGTCGGTCTCGCCCGACTTGTGGTTGAGCGGCACGTAGCAGGCGCGGCCGGGGCGAGTGGCGAGCGAGAAGCCGCATAGCTCGGCCTGCATCGGATCGAGCGATGTCGTCTCGGTGTCGAAGGCGACAAGGCCAGCCTCGCGGGCTTCCGCGATCCATTGGGTGAGCGTGGCGAGATCGCGCACGCACTCATAGGCCGAGGTGTCGATCGGCGTGGCGGCCGCTTCAGATGCCCGCGCCGCGGCCAGCGCTGCCGGGGTAAAGCCGGCCGGAGCCTGAGAGGTCGAAGCGGCGGGCGCAGCTTCGCCGCCTGAGGATACCGCAGCCGGGTCTGACGCGACGTCGAGATCCGGGCCATGCGCCTCGGTGCCCCATTCGACCGGCACATGCGCCGGCTCGATGGCAGACGCGTCCGCACCGGAGGCCTCGGCCACGCGGCGGGTGAGCGTCGTGAATTCCATCGCCTTGAGGAAGCCGATCAGCTTCGGCGCGTTTGGCGGCTGGAGCACGAGCGAGTCGAGAGGCTCGGCGACCGGCACGTCGTTCTTCAGCCGCACCAGCTCGCGCGACAGCAGTGCCTTGTCGCGGTTTTCGATCAGCGTCTCGCGGCGCTTGTTCTGCTTGATCTCATGCGCGCGCGCCAGCAGCGTGTCGAGATCGCCGAACTCTTCCAGGAGCTGCGCGGCGGTCTTCTGGCCGATGCCGGGAACGCCGGGAATGTTGTCGACCGAGTCGCCCATCAGCGCCTGCAGGTCGATCATCTTTTCCGGCGGCACGCCCCACTTCTCGACCACCTCGGGGATGCCGATCTCCTTGTCCTTCATCGGGTCGTAGAGCGACACGGCCGGCGTGACGAGCTGCATCAGGTCCTTGTCGGACGAGATGATGGTCGTCTCGGCGCCGGCTTCCGAGGCAAGGCGTGCATAGGTGGCAATGAGGTCGTCGGCCTCGTAGCCCTCCATCTCGATGCAGGGCAGGTCGAAAGCCTTGGTCGCGTGGCGGATCAGACCGAACTGCGGGATGAGGTCTTCCGGCGGCGCGGAGCGGTTTGCCTTATATTCTGGGTAGAGCTCGTTGCGGAACGTCTTCGACGAATAGTCGAAGATCACGGCAAAGTGCGTGGGCGTTGCGCCCACGTCGGTATTGCGCGCGTCCTGCATCAGCTTCCAGAGCATGTTGCAGAAGCCCGCGGCGGCACCCACCGGCAGGCCGTCGGACTTGCGCGTGAGCGGCGGCAGTGCGTGATAGGCGCGGAAAATGTAGCCCGAGCCGTCGACGAGGAAGAGATGATCACCCTTTTTCATGGCCTGAACGGGTAGCGCGGGACGGCACGGCATGTCCATCCCAAAGCGTCAGGAGTGATCGGCCTGCACAGCCGAGGCGGGGTACCGCTTTAGGATCACGCTCATGTTACAGAAGTGTAATGTTCCGTGCCCTTGAATCGCCACTATCCGGGGACCAAATTCAGCCTATCGGCAATTAGACGCCGAGTCCGGAGAAGGCCCGTCCCCCGCCTGTACCGGACACCGCGGGAGCCTCATCCCCCTCTCCGGGCTCCCGCCCCATTTTTTAAGGGCCGCCGTGGTTCCCTCCGCCACGGCGGCTTTTTTATGCCCCGGTGATGTTGCGTTGCACAAATGCATGGATGCCATGCGGATTCCGCTCTTCCGGAACGGCAGGGGCGCTCCTATCTTTGTTGCAACGCACAACGAAAGGCGCAAGAACAATGAGCAAGTTCGCCAGGGGAATTTCCGATTTTCTCGATATCGTAGGCAGCGCGGTCGCCGTTTCGGCCGCGACCCGCGAAGGCCGTCAGGCACGCGCATCCGATCTGCAGCGCCTCGGCATCGACCCGCAGCGCTTCCGCGAGATCCGCCGCTACTAACAGCGAGCAGCAGGTGCGACGGCAAAGTCGCCATGCATGACAGATGTACGGCCCGGTCGTCCGAGAGGATACCGGGCCGTTTCAGTTTGTAACGTGTCTTCCGGCCGAAGCCGGACAAAATCTACTTGCGGATGAAGGTGAGGTAGGCCGGGACACGGCCTTCGCGCAGGGCCTTTGCCTCGTAGCGCGTGCCGGGCCATGCCTCGTAGGGCGTGCGCCAGTGGAGTGGCGACTGTGCCTGCCACTCGAACGCCTCGTGGGCGCGGCAGTGCAGCAGCGTCCAGTTGACATAGGTGTCGATGTCCGAGGCGAAGCGGAAGCGTGCGCCGGGCTTCATCACCCGCGCGAAGCGGTCGAGATTGACCTCGCTGACGAAGCGGCGCTTCCAGTGGCGCTTCTTCGGCCACGGATCTGGGTAAAACAGGTCGATGCCGTCGATCGAGGCGTCGGGCAGCCAGTCGAGCAGCTGGGTCGCGTCGTCATCGTGCAGTCGAAGGTTCGGGAGCGGCGTCTCGTCGAGCTTTGCGATCATCTTCGCCATACCGTTGACGAACGGCTCGACGCCGATGAAGCCGGCCGACGGGAAGCGGCTGGCCTCATGATGCAGGTGCTCSCCGCCGCCAAAGCCGATTTCGAGGCGGACGGCCTCGACGGGCACCGGGAACAGCGTCTTGAGGTCGGCGGGAGCCGGAGATTTCAGGTCAACTTTCAGCTCCGGCAGGATGCGCGCCATGGCGCCCGCCTGGTGCGGGCGCAGCGGCTTGCCGTGCCTGCGGCCGAAAAACGCTTCTGTGCTGCGTGAAGGTCTCTCGGCCGTCATGTCGTTCTCGGTACTCTCGTCTGTGGCTCAGGCCGCGATCGCGTCCTTGAGAGCCTTGGTCAGGTCGGTCTTTTCCCAGGAGAACGAACCATCGCGCCCCGGCTTGCGGCCAAAGTGGCCGTAGGCCGACGTCTTTGCATAGATCGGCTTGTTCAGGTCAAGATGGCGGCGAATGCCGGTTGGGGACAGATCCATAACCTTGCGCAGCGCTTCCTCGACCTGGGCCTCGTTGACGCCCTTGCCGGTGCCGTGCAGGTCGACATAGATCGACAGCGGCTGCGCGACGCCGATGGCGTAGGAAAGCTGGATCGTGCAGCGGTCGGCAAGCTTGGCGGCCACGACGTTCTTGGCGAGGTAGCGCGCGGCATAGGCGGCCGAGCGGTCGACCTTGGTCGTGTCCTTGCCGGAGAACGCGCCGCCGCCATGCGGGGCCGCGCCGCCGTAGGTGTCGACGATGATCTTGCGGCCGGTGAGGCCGGCATCGCCGTCCGGGCCGCCGATCACGAACTTGCCGGTCGGGTTGATGTACCAGTTGCAGTTGTCGGCGATCTTGAGGTCGCCCAGCGCCTTGCGGATGTAGGGCTCGACCACATCGCGCACCTTCTTCGAATCCCAGGAGGGATCGAGGTGCTGGGTCGAAAGCACGATCTGCGTCACCTCGGTCGCCTTGCCGTCGACATAGCGGACGGTGACCTGGCTCTTGGCGTCCGGGCCGAGCTTGGCGGCTTCGCCTTCCTTCTTGTGGCGGGCTTCCGAGAGGAGCTCGAGGATCTTGTGCGCGTAGTAGATCGGCGCCGGCATCAGGTCGGGCGTCTCATTGCAGGCATAACCGAACATGATGCCCTGGTCGCCGGCACCTTCCTCGCCCTGGCGGTCGGCGGCGTTGTCCACGCCCTGCGCGATGTCGGCCGACTGCGAGTGCAGCAGGACGTCGATCTTGCACGTCTTCCAGTGGAAGCCGTCCTGCTCGTAGCCGATGGCGCGGATCGCCTTGCGGGCGATCGACTTGAACTTGGCCGGGTTGATGACCTTGTTGCCGTTCTTGTCGAGCTTCATCAGCGAGTCCGGCAGGCGTACCTCGCCGGCGATGATCACGCGATTGGTGGTTGCCAGCGTCTCGCAGGCAATGCGGACACTCCATGGGTCCACGCCAGTCCGTTTGGCTTCGCGATAGACGAGATCGACAATTTCATCCGAGATGCGGTCGCAGACCTTGTCCGGATGACCTTCGGAAACCGACTCGCTCGTGAAAAGGTAGTTCTGGCGTGCCACGGGTATCCCCTCTTGAAAGAAAGTCGATCAGATCGACACATGCACATTCTGTTATCTGTCCGGGGAATGCCGCGTCAAGGCGCAAAGGGTCCCAGCAGGGTGACGCCAATAAAAGGTCATGATCGAAAACCGTAGAGGCCGGCGCTATTCTTCGCCGGCAAGGGCGCGCACGAGGTCGATGACCTTGCGGCGCACCTTCGGGTCGTCGATGCGCGCGAAGGCGCGGTTGAGCTGGATGCCCTCGGTGCTCGAAAGGAAATCTACCATGTAGGTCGACTGGCTTTCTTCCATCAGGCCTTCTTGTCCGCCAGGGGCGCCGTCAAAGAAAAAGGAGGGCGGAACCTCCAGAATCGAGGCAATCGCTTGCAGGCGCGAGGCGCCAACGCGGTTGGTACCCTTCTCGTATTTCTGTATTTGCTGGAAGGTAATGCCGAGGTGCTCGCCAAGTTTTTCCTGGCTCATGCCAAGGATGTTCCGGCGCATGCGGATTCGGCTGCCGACATAGACGTCAATCGGGTTAGGTTGTTTTTTCTGATCCGGCATCATGTCCTCACCGCATCAACGGAATGCTCAGCTACCTGATTGCTTCCGGCGGCGCGAATCCTTCGCCAAAAGGTAGCTTTACTATGGATTCCGAACCTTTAGCTGTCAATCGATCGGCGGCGGGAGCGTAGTGCCGAAGCCCCTGCCCAAACGGTTAGGATGACGATGATCGCCGCCCCGACGATATCGGGCCGTGTAACCAGAGGTTGTACGCGTTGCAGCGGAACGGCCGCATCGAGCGCGCCGACGGCGTCGATCGCATAAGCGTCGATCACCCGTCCGTAGGCGTCGACCACGCCGGAAATTCCATTATTTGCAGAACGGATAAGGGGACGTCCCGCCTCGACGGCGCGGATCTGCGCCTGGCGGAAGTGCTGGTAGGGTCCGGGCGTGTCGCCAAACCAGGCGTCGTTGGTGATGTTGAGGATCACGTCGGCGTCGGCGTCGCCGTAACCCGCAATACCCGGAAAGATGATCTCATAACAGATGAAGGGGAGTATCCGCACTTCATCCAAAAGACGGATGGCGCGGCGCTGCCCGCCTGGGGAAAAGTCGGAGACGTTGTCGACGATCTTCTGCAGCCCGGCGCGTGACAGAATGTCGGCGAGGGGCAGGTATTCGCCGAAGGGAACGAGGCGGATCTTGTCGACGGCGTCGAAGATTTCGCCGCCGGAGTTGATCGCAACCACCGCATTGTAGAAGCGCGCGTCGGCTCCCTTGCCCTCGATGCGCACAGCGCCGGCAAGAAGATCCTGCCTGTCGCCGATCATGTCGGCAAGCCGGGTGAGGGCTTCCGGCTGCTGCGAGAGGATGAAGGGAACCGACGTTTCCGGCCAGACGATCAGCGAAGGCTGGGGCGCGCCATTGGCGGGTTCGGCAGAGGACAGGTCGAGATAGGTCTGGAAGATGCGCTCGCGCATCTCCTCGCTCCATTTCTCGCTCTGGTCGATCGAGGGCTGCACCAGCCGGACCTGGATGGTCTTTTCGGGCGTGGCGTCGCCCATGCCGATGCGGACAAAGCCGTAGCCGATGTGAAGAGCGGCGATGAGGGCGGCGAGCAGGAAGCCGGCGGCGCGGCCTTTGCGGGCGGCAAGCAGCGCCGGAACCGAGAACACGAAGACGGCAAGCGTGTTGATGCCGGCCATGCCGATGACGGTGACCGACTGCATCATCTCCGGCACGGGCATTGCCGCCTGGCCTATGGCGTTCCATGGAAAGCCCGTGAGCACGAAGGTGCGCAGCCATTCGGAAAAGCCGAAGGCGGCGGCAAGCGCGGCGATGCGGCCGATGCCGTCGCTCCAGAAGGCGCGGGCAAGGGCTGCGGCAAAGCCGTAGAAGATCGCGATCAGCGCCGGCAGGCCGAGAACGGCGAAGGGCAAGGCCCAGGCGAACAAATCCGCTTCAACAAGAAGTGCATTGCCGATCCACCACAGGCCGACGAGGAAATAGCCGAAGCCGAACCACCAGCCGATGAAGAAGGGTTGGGCAAGCCGTCTGAGGAACGACTGGCCCGGATAGCCGGCCGCGCCGTCGAGCAGCCAGACGAGGATCGGGAAGGCGATGAAGCAGGCGGCGGGGAAGTCGAAAGGCGGCTGTGCGAAGGCGCCTAGTGCCCCCGCGATGAAAGCGGTCAGCGCCCGACGCCATCCCGATTGAAGTATTACCCAGCCGGCCAGGCGCTCCATGTATCAGGCTCCCGCGAATCACCCCGATCTTTCTAGCAGTGGTTAACGTGGCCACCAATGTCGCTGATGCTTGATAAACCGGACCCGCGGGTATATATACGGCTCAAATTCTTGGTCGGTATGGCGAAGAGTGGGTCCACCCGGTCCCGCTCTTTTTTGTTAGCCGGCCCGTGGAGAGACTATGGTTGAAGTGAATACCGGCGACGGCCGCATCATCAGGGAAACCGGCATCGACGCGCGCGTGGCTGCCATCGTGATGCCTGTCATTGCTGCTGCGGGCTACAGGCTCGTACGCGTACGGCTGCTCGGACAGAACGGGCTGACGCTGCAAATCATGGCCGAGCGCGAAGACGGCACCATGGATGTCGAAGGCTGCGAGGAACTCAGCCGCGCCATTTCGCCCGCGCTCGATGTGGAAGATCCGATCGACAAGGCTTATCATCTCGAAGTTTCCTCCCCGGGCATCGACCGGCCGCTGGTGAGGAAGTCGGACTTCGAGGCTGCGCTGGGGCACCTGGCAAAGCTGGAAACCGCGGTCATGATTGCCGACCGCAAGCGTTTCCGCGGCAAGATCATCGCAGTGGCCGACGAAGGCGTCACGATCGCGCGCGACCAGGTCAGCTATGGTGAAGAACCGAACGTTACCATCCCGTGGGATGCGATTGCCGAAGCCAAGCTCGTCCTGACCGACGACCTGATTGCCGAGGCGTTCCGGCGCGACAAGCTGGCCAAGAAGCAGCGCGAGGCGGAAGACGCCGATGCGCAGGATGATGACGATAACGCAAACTGAGACGAGCACCCGGCGCTAAGCCGACGGAGTTGTCCGAGGAGACCGACATGGTAGTCAGTGCAAACAGGCTGGAGCTTCTGCAGATCGCGGATGCTGTCGCGCGCGAGAAGTCGATCGACAAGAAGATCGTCATCGAGGCGATGGCCGACGCCATCCAGAAGGCCGCGCGTTCGCGCTACGGTCAGGAGACCAATATCCGCGCCGACATCAACCCGAACACGGGTGAGATGAAGCTGCAGCGCCTGCTCGAGGTCGTCGAGAACGTCGAGGAATACGCTCGCGAGATTTCGCTGGCTGATGCGCGCCTGCGCAACCCGGACGCTCAGATCGGCGACTTCATCGCCGAGCCGCTGCCGCCGATGGATTTCGGCCGCATCGCTGCCCAGTCGGCCAAGCAGGTCATCGTCCAGAAGGTGCGCGAGGCTGAGCGCGACCGCCAGTATGACGAGTACAAGGACCGCGTCGGCGAGATCGTCAACGGCACCGTCAAGCGCGTCGAGTACGGCAATGTGGTCGTGGACCTCGGCCGTGGCGAGGGCATCATCCGCCGCGACGAGTTGATCCCGCGCGAGAACTACAAGTATGGCGACCGCGTCCGCGCCTATGTATACGACGTGCGCCGCGAGCAGCGCGGTCCGCAGATCTTCCTGTCGCGCACTCATCCGCAGTTCATGGCGAAGCTGTTCACCATGGAAGTGCCGGAAATCTACGACGGCATCATCGAGATCAAGTCGGTCGCCCGCGACCCGGGCAGCCGCGCCAAAATCGCCGTGACCTCGCGCGACTCCTCGATCGACCCGGTCGGCGCCTGCGTTGGTATGCGCGGCAGCCGCGTGCAGGCGGTCGTGGCCGAGTTGCAGGGCGAAAAGATCGACATCATTCCGTGGTCGCCGGATGCCGCGACGTTCATCGTCAACGCGCTTCAGCCGGCGGAAGTGGCCAAGGTCGTTCTCGATGAGGACGCCGAGCGTATTGAAGTCGTGGTTCCGGATGACCAGCTGTCGCTGGCAATCGGTCGCCGCGGCCAGAACGTGCGCCTTGCTTCGCAGCTGACCGGCTGGGATATCGACATCCTGACCGAGCAGGAAGAGAGCGAGCGCCGCCAGAAGGAATTCGTCGAGCGCTCGAACCTGTTCATGGATGCGCTGGACGTCGACGAGATGGTCGGCCAGGTGCTGGCTTCGGAAGGCTTCACCTCGGTCGAGGAAGTGGCCTATGTCGACGCCGACGAGATTTCGTCGATCGACGGCTTCGACGAGTCGACCGCCGAGGAAATCCAGACCCGTGCGCGCGAATATCTCGACCGCATCGAGGCGGAGCATGACGCCAAGCGCCGTGAACTCGGCGTCGAGGACGAGCTGCGCGAGCTGCCGGGGATCACCACCGCGATGCTGGTCGCGATCGGCAAGGATGGCGTGAAGACCCTCGAGGACTTCGCCGGCTATGCCATCGACGATCTGGTCGGCTGGAAGGAACGCAAGGACGGCGAGACCAAGTTCTACTCGGGCGTTCTGTCCGAGTTCGGTGTCACCCGTGCCGACGCAGAGCAGATGGTCGTTGCTGCCCGCCTGAAGATGGGCTGGCTGAGCGAGGACGATCTTGTCGCCGAGGGCGAAGAAGAAGCTGCCCAGGCAGAGGACGAAGCCGGAGCATGATGATGCTTCCGGATGGAGTAGTGCTTGAAAGATATGAGCGAACGCACATGTATAGTAACGCGGCAGGTCGGCGAGCCGGATGGTTTGCTGCGCTTCGTCGCGGGACCGGACATGTCCGTTGTCCCCGACCTCAAGCGCAAGCTCCCCGGACGCGGCTGCTGGGTCACTGCTGAAAGGCAATATGTAGAGCAGGCGGCGAAGAAGAACATCTTCGCCCGTGCTCTCAAGATGAAGGTAACATCTCCGGACGATCTTCCGGAGATGGTGGACAGGCTGCTGAAGCAGTCTGTCCTCGGCTCGCTTGGCCTCGCCCGCAAGGCGGGCCAGGTTGTGATGGGGGCTGCCAAGGTTGAAGCCTCCGTTCGGTCGGGCAAGGCGATGCTGGTCCTGCATGCCCTGGAGGCAGCGCCGGACGGCGTCAGAAAGATCGATCAGGCCCGTCGGTGGGTCGTATTTCAAGATGGCCCGTCGATCCCCGCCTATAAACTCTTTTCGGAAGCCGAATTGGGTTTGGCATTAGGGGGGACAAATGTGATACATGCAGCCGTGCTCGCCGGTGACACGGGCAAGGCTGTGCTGAAGCGCATGGTGGCGCTTGACCGTTACAGGGGCGGTTCCCCCGAAGACCGGGCGATGTTGGCGGCGACCGGCGATCATGATGACGCCGCAGAGGATACGGAATGAGCGATACGAAAGACGACAAGACGCTGGGCGTCAACTCAAAGAAGACTCTGACGCTGAAGCGCCCCGGCTCCGAGCAGGGCACTGTGCGCCAGAACTTCTCGCATGGGCGTTCGAAGGCTGTCGTCGTTGAGACAAAGAAGCGCAAGTTCTCTTTGCCTGGCGAAAAGCAGGAGAGCCCGACGCCGACAGTCACCCTGAAGCCGCGTGCGCCGCAGGCTGCACCGACGACTCCGGCTCCGACGCCGCAGGCCCCGCGCCCGGCGCCGACGCAGCCGCGTGGTGGCATGGTGCTGAACACGCTGTCGAGCGAAGAAATGGAGGCGCGCCGCCGCGCCCTGCAGGATTCACGTCTGCGTGAGGTCGAGGAGCGCAAGCGCGCTGCCGAGGAAGCCGCGCGCCGCGCCGAGGAAGAAGAGCGCCGCCGCAAGGAGCAGGAAGAATCCGCACGCCGCCAGGCCGAGGAAGAGGCACGGCTTGCCGCCGAGGCCGAGGCCAAGCGCCGCGCCGAGGAAGAGGCCAAGCGCCGCGCTCCGGCCGAGGAGAAGCCGAAGGTTGCAGCTCCCGCCAAGCCGGTTGTCGTGGATGACGATGATGAGGACGAGCGCCGCCGCGGTGCCGCCGCTGTCAAGCGCGGTCCCGCCAAGCCGGAAGCTGCGCCGAAGCCCGTCAAGAAGCCTGAAGGCGACCGCCGTCGCGGCAAGCTGACGCTGACCTCCGCCCTGTCGGGTGACGAGGGCCGCGGCCGCTCGCTGTCGTCGATGCGCCGCCGTCAGGAGAAGTTCAAGCGCTCAATGATCAACGAGCCGCGCGAGAAGATCTCCCGCGAGGTGGTCATCCCCGAGACGATCACGCTGCAGGAACTTGCACAGCGCATGGCCGAGCGTGCGGTAGACCTCGTCAAGTTCTTCATGAAGCAGGGCCAGATGATGAAGCCCGGCGACGTGATCGACGCGGATACCGCTGAACTCGTCGCCGTTGAATTCGGCCACACCGTCAAGCGTGTTGCCGAGTCCGACGTCGAAGAGGGCATGTTCAACATCGAAGACCGTGAAGAGGATCTGAAGTCGCGTCCGCCGGTGGTGACCATCATGGGTCACGTCGACCACGGCAAGACCTCGCTGCTCGATGCGATCCGCAATGCGAAGGTGGCCGAGGGCGAAGCCGGCGGCATCACCCAGCACATCGGTGCCTATCAGGTTGAGCAGAACGGCCAGAAGATCACCTTCATCGACACGCCGGGCCACGCTGCCTTCACGCAAATGCGTGCCCGCGGCGCGCAGGTCACGGACATCGCCATCCTGGTGGTTGCCGCTGACGACAGCGTGATGCCGCAGACGATCGAGTCCATCAATCACGCCAAGGCGGCGGGCGTTCCGATCATCGTGGCGATCAACAAGATCGACAAGCCGTCGGCTGACCCGCAGAAGGTTCGCACCCAGCTGCTGCAGCACGAGGTGTTCGTCGAGTCGATGGGCGGTGAGGTTCTCGACGTCGAGATCTCGGCGACCAAGAAGATGAACATCGACAAGCTGCTCGAGGCGGTTCTCCTGCAGGCCGAAATTCTCGACCTGAAGGCAAATCCGGACCGCACGGCGGAAGGCGTTGTCATCGAGGCAAAGCTCGACAAGGGCCGCGGCCCGGTTGCGACCGTTCTCGTCAACACCGGTACGCTCAAGGTCGGCGACATCCTCGCCGTCGGCAACGAGTGGGGCCGCGTGCGTGCGCTCATCAACGATCGCGGCGAGCAGATCAAGGAAGCGGGTCCGGCAACGCCGGTCGAAATCCTCGGCCTGCAGGGCACGCCGATGGCCGGCGACCGCTTCGCGGTTGTCGAGACCGAGGCCCGCGCCCGCGAGATCTCGGAGTACCGTCAGCGTCTCGCCCGCGAGAAGGCTGTTGCCCGTGCTGCTGGCCAGCGCGGCTCGCTCGAGCAGATGATGTCGCAGCTGCAGACTTCGGGTCTCAAGCAGTTCCCGCTCGTCATCAAGGGCGACGTGCAGGGTTCGGTCGAAGCCATCAACGTGGCGCTCGAGAAGCTCGGCAACGACGAGGTGCGCGCACGTGTCGTCCATTCGGGTGCAGGTGCCATCACCGAGAGCGATGTGTCGCTGGCCGAGACCGCCGGTGCCGTCATCATCGGCTTCAACGTCCGCGCCAACAAGCAGGCGCGCGCGGCTGCCGAGCAGGCCGGTATCGAGATCCGCTACTACAACATCATCTACGACCTGGTGGATGACATCAAGCAGGCCATGTCGGGCCTGCTGTCGCCGGAGCGTCGCGAGACCTTCCTCGGCAATGCCGAGATCCTCGAGGTGTTCCACATCACCAAGGTCGGCAAGGTGGCGGGCTGCCGTGTCACCGAGGGCCGGATGGAGCGCGGCGCGGGCGTGCGCCTGATCCGCGACAACGTCGTGATCCACGAAGGTACGCTCAAGACCCTCAAGCGCTTCAAGGACGAAGTGTCCGAAGTGCCGGCCGGTCAGGAGTGCGGTATGGCCTTCGCCAACTACGAAGACATCCGCCAGGGCGATGTCATCGAGGCGTTCCGCGTCGAGATGATCACGCGCACGCTGTAACAGCGGCGTTTACAGTACGATCTGGGGGTGGCGGACATTCCGCCGCCCCTTGCGTTCGTCTATCGCGGCGCCGGTTCCATTCCGGCTGCCCCGAGCAAGGGAAATCTACCCATGTCACGGTTTGCAAGTTCCGGCCCATCCCAGCGCCAGCTTCGCGTCGGCGAACAGGTGCGTCACGCCCTGTCGGCCGTGCTGCAGCGGGGCGAGATCCGCGATGAGGTCATCGAGAACGCGGTGATCTCGATCAACGAGGTCCGCATGTCACCGGACCTCAAGATCGCGACTGCCTTCATTTCGCCGATCGGCGGCGCCGACAACGACTCCGTCATCAAGGCGCTGGCACGCAACGCCAAGTTCATTCGCGGCCGTGTCTCGGGATCGCTCCGGCAGCTCAAATACATGCCGGAGTTCCGGTTCCGCCTCGACACGAGCTACGACAACATGTCCCGGATCGACGCGCTGCTGCGCTCTCCCGAGGTCGTCCGCGACCTGAATACCGACAAAGAAGAAGAGAATTAATGTCCCGTCCACGCAAGAAGAAGGGCCGGCCAGTCTCCGGCTGGCTGGTGCTCGACAAGCCGTACCGCATGGGTTCGACCGAAGCGGTCTCGAAGATCAAGTGGCTGTTCGGAGCCGAGAAGGCGGGACATGCTGGCACGCTCGATCCGCTGGCTTCCGGGATGCTGCCGCTGGCGCTGGGCGAGGCCACCAAGACCGTTCCTTATGTGCAGGACGGCGCCAAGGTCTACCGCTTCACCATCACCTGGGGCGAGGAGCGGACCACCGACGACCTCGAAGGCGAGGTGACCAAGCGTTCGGACAAGCGCCCGTCGGAGGCTGAAATCCGCGCGCTGCTGCCGAAGTACACCGGCGTCATCATGCAGGTGCCGCCGCAGTTCTCGGCGATCAAGATTGCCGGCGAGCGCGCTTATGACATCGCCCGCGACGGCGAAACCGTCGACATTCCGGCGCGCGAAGTCGAGATCGCCCGTTTCGACCTGATCGAAATCGCTGACGAGAACTCGACTGTGTTCGAGATCGAATGCGGCAAGGGCACCTATGTCCGCTCGCTCGCGCGCGATATGGGCCGCGACCTCGGCTGCTACGGGTACATCTCCAGCCTGCGCCGCACCGAAGTCTATCCGTTCACCGCGGAAGACATGGTGACGATGGAAGAGATCGAGGCAGCGCTTGCGACCGTGCCGCTGCCGGCACCGGAGCCCGTCGAGGGTGACGAGCGTCCGCGCTCGCCGCGTCCGGGCCCGGACCAGTGGAAGGTGCTCGACGAGTTCCTGCTCGACACGGGTGCTGCGCTCGATTCGCTGCCGCAGATCATCGTCAGCGACGACACGGCAGCGCGCATCCGCTCGGGCAACCCGGCGATCGTGCGCGGCCGCGACGCGCCTGTCGAGGCCGACGAGGCCTGCGCTTTCTCGCACGGCAAGCTGCTGGCGATCGGCTCGATCGAAGCCGGCATGTTCCGCCCCAAGCGCGTCTTCGCCAGCTGATTTGACATTGAATTGGCCGTTCGTCTGGAAAAAGCTCCGGCGAACGGCTATCGCTACGTCAGATGGTGACGCGGGGGTCTTGCGGAGCACATCTTAGTTGCAGACTAACGCGAGCGAACACTCGGACGAAGTGGAAGCCCGCAACGGCGGACGGGGCACTTCAAAGGCCATATCGGTCGGCGCCATGCTGGCGCTGCTGATGGCGGCCATCATCGTGCCTTCACTCGTCTTTGCGATCATCCTCCTGCAGCGCAACGACGAAGCGCAGCAGACCATGGTGACCGCCCTTGCCGAGGCGACGGCGGCATCCATTACCCAGACACTCGAACGCCACGTGTCCGGCATGGCGACCAATTTGCGGGTCTTCGCCACCGCGCAATCGCTGGTGACGGGAAACCTTGGCCAGTTCCACGACCGGGCGCGCCTCGCTCTCGAAGACACCGGCACCTATCTCGTAGGCATCGACGAAAACCTCGAGCAGGTGTTCGACACCCGCTTCGACCTCGGCACGCCGCTCGGCAAGATCGACGATTCCAGCCTCGTGCAGAAGGCGCTTGCCGGCAAGGAGCCGGTGGTGACGGGCCTGTTTCGCAACGAGACATCGCAGAGGTGGGTCTTCAACGTGATGTACCCGCTGCCCGACACCGGCGGGCCGGTTCGGCTCTTGATGCKGSCMCAGCCGGTCGAGGGGCTCGACCGCTCGATCTCCAGCCAGAATTTGCGCGGCGGATGGAATGCCGTGATCGTCGATGCGGACGGGGTGGTCGCCGCCTCGTCCTTCATGTCCTCGGATGTCGGCAAGCCGTTCTTCCTTGGCAAGGAGATGGAGACGTCGGCGAGCGCACAGCATGATACGCTGGAGGTCAACGGGCGCACCTACGAGATCATCCGCTCGCGTTCACCCGCAAGCGGCTGGGAGACGATCGTCTGGGCGCCGACCGAGGTGGTGCGGGCGCCGATGACACGTACCCTGCGCTCATTCGCGCTGGGCGGTCTTGCCATCATCGCGGTCGGCACGGTGCTCGCCTGGCTGCTCGGCCGCCAGATCACCGGGCCGATCAGGGCGCTGGCACGCGATGCGCGCCGGCTTGGCGCCGGCGAAAACGTGACCGCGGTCGACTACCGGGTCGCGGAAATCGCGACGGTGTCGGAGGCGCTGGCACAGGCATCGGCAGAACGCCGCCATGCCGAAAACGAGATCCGCTTCCTGATGCGCGAGATCGCGCACCGCTCGAAGAACCAGCTCACGGTCGTTTCCTCGATCGCCAAGCAGACGGCGCGCCATGCAGGCAGCTTCGACGAGTTCCAGGACGCATTCCAGAAGCGCGTGCAGGGCCTTGCCCGCTCGACGGACCTTCTGATCGCCGGCGGCGTCGCCGGTGTCGAACTGCGCGAACTGGTCGAGGTGCAGCTGGAGCCGTTCCGGCCGAGCGGCAAGCGCCGCGTCAGGATCGAGGGCGCGCCGATGCGGCTCTCCAACCAGGCGGCGCAGACGCTGGGCCTGGCGCTGCATGAGCTTGCAACGAATGCGGCCAAATATGGGGCCTTTGCCTCGAACGAGGGCTGGCTGAAGGTCAGCTGGAAGCGTGTTGGCGACCAGGTCGAGTTCGAATGGCGCGAGTGGGTGCCGAACCCGCTGGACCCGGATGCCGGCAAGCGCGGCTTTGGCACCGAGGTGATCGAGCGCATGCTGGGCGGAACGCTTGAGGCGCATATCGAGCGCCAGCTGCGCAGCGACGGGCTCGAGTGTCGCGTCACCATGCCTGCGGCCAGGCTGGAGCCCGGGCTGGAGGACGGCCACAAGGCGGGCTGAAAGCCCGTTTCCGCGAAATTACTGGCGCAAGCTGGCATTTTGCACTATATGCCGCGCATCGTGCGCCTGAATGGGCGCATGTTCACCGGCCCCTGCTGGACGACATCCTGGCTGAGGGCGACCTGTTTCCTCAAATAAGAAAGGGAAAAACGCGATGTCGATCACCGCTGAGCGCAAGAAGGAACTGATGGCGGAATTCGCAACCGCTAAGGGCGACACCGGTTCTCCGGAAGTCCAGGTCGCGATCCTTTCCGAGCGTATCAAGAACCTGACCGAACACTTCAAGGACCACAAGAAGGATAACCACTCCCGCCGTGGTCTGCTCGCACTGGTTTCGCAGCGTCGTAGCCTGCTTGACTACCTCAAGCGCAAGGACGAGGCCCGCTACCAGGCTCTGATCAGCAAGCTCGGTCTGCGCCGTTAAAAAAGTTTGGCCGGCGCCGCCGCGAGGCGGGCGCCGGCCGATCGCATGGGCCCCAAGGGGTCGCACTACAGTTCGCGCGTTTTAGTAGATGAAGTTGCGCGGACGCCCCGGGACAGGGTCATGGGGCAGGATTGCAGGGCGCTTTCGGCGAAACATCGCCAGCCCGTGGAAGCGTCATGTTGTCTTGCCCGTGGCTCGTCCCCGAACGAAGCCAGGTGCGAAGAGACGCAAGGGATTGCGATCCGCACCAGCAGTTAAGGACAAGACATGTTCAACCAACACAAAGTGGAAATCGAGTGGGGCGGACGTCCGCTTATCCTCGAGACCGGCAAGATCGCACGTCAGGCTGACGGCGCGGTGCTGGCAACCTACGGCGAGACCGTCGTGCTCGCGACCGTCGTTTCGGCCAAGGAGCCGAAGCCGGGCCTCGACTTCTTCCCGCTGACCGTCAACTACCAGGAAAAGACCTTCGCTGCCGGCAAGATCCCGGGTGGCTACTTCAAGCGTGAAGGCCGTCCGAGCGAGCGCGAGACGCTGGTTTCGCGCCTGATCGACCGTCCGATCCGTCCGCTTTTCGCCGACGGCTACAAGAACGACACCCAGATCATCGTCACCGTCGTCCAGCACGACCTCGAGAACGATCCGGACATCCTGTCGATCGTCGCGACCTCGGCTGCGCTGACCCTGTCGGGCGTGCCGTTCATGGGCCCGATCGGCGGCGCCCGCGTCGGCTACATCAACGGCGAGTACAAGCTGAACCCGCATCTCGACGAGATGGCCGAGTCCAAGCTCGACCTCGTCGTCGCCGGCACCAGCGAAGCCGTGCTCATGGTCGAGTCGGAAGCCCAGGAGCTTCCGGAAGACGTCATGCTCGGCGCCGTCATGTTCGGCCACAAGGCCTTCCAGCCGGTGATCGACGCGATCATCAAGCTGGCCGAGGTTGCCGCCAAGGACCCGCGCGACTTCACCTCGCCGGACTATTCGGAACTCGAAGCCGAGATGCTCGCACTCGTCGAGAACGAGCTGCGCGACGCCTACAAGCTCACCGTCAAGCAGGAGCGCTACGCTGCCGTCGACGCAGTGAAGGCCAAGGTGAAGGCACACTTCACCCCGGCTGAAGGCGAGGAAGCGAAGTGGACGCCGGAGCAGGTCGCCACCGTATTCAAGGAACTGCAGGCGAAGATCGTCCGCTGGAACATCCTCGACACCGGCTCGCGCATCGACGGCCGTGATCTTTCGACGGTTCGTCCGATCGTCGCGGAAGTCGGCATCCTGCCGCGTACGCACGGTTCGGCGCTGTTCACCCGCGGTGAGACGCAGGCGATCGTCGTTGCCACGCTCGGCACCGGCGAGGACGAGCAGTATGTCGACGAGCTGACCGGCACCCGCAAGGAAACCTTCTTGCTGCACTACAACTTCCCGCCGTACTCCGTCGGTGAAACCGGCCGCATGGGTTCGCCGGGCCGCCGCGAAATCGGCCACGGCAAGCTCGCCTGGCGCGCGATCCATCCGATGCTGCCGGCCGCGGAACAGTTCCCGTACACGCTGCGCGTTGTCTCCGAAATCACCGAGTCGAACGGCTCGTCGTCGATGGCGACCGTCTGCGGCACCTCGCTGGCTCTCATGGACGCCGGCGTGCCGCTGGCCAAGCCGGTTGCCGGCATTGCCATGGGCCTCATCAAGGAAGGCGAGCGCTTCGCGGTTCTCTCCGACATCCTTGGTGACGAGGATCACCTCGGCGACATGGACTTCAAGGTGGCCGGTACCGCCGAAGGCGTCACCTCGCTGCAGATGGACATCAAGATCGACGGCATCACCGAGGAGATCATGAAGATCGCCCTCGACCAGGCCAAGGGCGGCCGTCTGCACATCCTCGGCGAGATGTCGAAGGCGATCAGCGAGGGCCGCAAGGAACTCGGCGAGTTCGCTCCGCGCATCGAGGTCATGACCATCCCGACCGACAAGATCCGCGAAGTGATCGGCTCGGGCGGCAAGGTCATCCGTGAGATCGTCGAGAAGACCGGCGCCAAGATCAACATCGAGGACGACGGCACCGTGAAGATCGCTTCGTCGAACGCCAAGGAAATCGAGGCGGCGAAGAAGTGGATCCACACCATCGTGGCCGAGCCGGAAGTTGGCGAGATCTACGAAGGCACGGTCGTCAAGACCGCCGACTTCGGCGCGTTCGTGAACTTCTTCGGTCCGCGTGACGGCCTCGTTCACATCTCGCAGCTGGCCGAGAACCGCGTCCAGAAGACCACCGACGTCGTCAAGGAAGGCGACAAGGTCTTCGTCAAGCTGATGGGCTTCGACGAGCGCGGCAAGGTTCGTCTGTCGATGAAGGTTGTCGACCAGACGACCGGCAAGGAAATCGTCAAGGAGAAGAAGTCGGAAGACGCTGAAGAAGCTGACGCCTGATTTCTGACCTGAGAATGAACGGGGCGGGCGCGACCGGAAGGTCTGCGCCCGTTTCGCTTGAGAGGGGCCAATTGTATGAATGACGGTTCGCTGAAGACGCTGTTCCATCCGTTCGAGAGCGGCATGCTGGAAGGACCGGGTGCAGAAGCCCGCGTCCTGTTCTTCAATGTCGCGCCGGGCTTCGTGCTGCCGGAGGATTTTCCGGAAGCGATGACGCTGCAGCAGGAATCGCGGCCGCTGTTCCGGGCACTGGAAGGCGGCGCGCACGTCGTGCAGCCGCAACCGGTCGGCGAGGACTATGACCTCGTGCTGGTGCTGGCCGGTCGCCATCGTGGCCAGAACGAGCTTTGGATCGCCGAGGCGCTGAAGCGCGTCCGCATGGGCGGCCGGGTGGTTGTCGCAGGCGGCAAGACGGACGGTGCGGCAAGCCTGCGCAAGCGCATGGCCGGTCTCCACGAGGTCGACGACCATGCCTCCAAGAACCACGGCATCGCCTTCTGGATGACGCGAACCGAAGAGTCGGTGGCGGCAGTGGAGGCGCTGGAAGCGGCCAACCCGCCGCTGATCCTCGACGGCGGCTTCCTCACCGTTCCTGGCGTCTTCTCGCAGGAGCACGAGGACCAGGGCTCGCGCCTGCTCGCCGACAATTTGCCGGAGACGATCAAGGGCCGCGTCGCCGATTTCGGCACCGGCTGGGGCTATCTTGCGGTGCGGCTGTCGCTTATCGCCAAGGAGCAGTTCTCGATCGACATGTTCGATTCGAGCTTCCAGGCCTGCGTGGCGGCGAAGGCCAACATGGACAACCTCGCTGCTCACATCGAGTGCCGGGTGCAGTGGATCGACCTGCTGAGCGAAAAGCTCGAACGGGTTTACGACAACATCATCATGAACCCGCCCTTCCATCAGGGCCGCGCGGCCGAGCCGTCGATCGGCGAGGGGATGATCCGGGCAGCTTCGGCGGCGCTCAAGCCCGGCGGCAGGCTGTACCTCGTCGCCAACCGCTCGCTGCCCTACGAGAACACGCTGGAGACGGCTTTCGCCCGTCACGGGGAGATCACCCGCGACGACCGCTTCAAGGTCCTGTGGGCCGTCCGCTGAGGCGAAAAACGATATCCTGAAAGCAGAACGGGCGCCCCAATGGAACGCCCGTTTGTTTTTCCGTGAAGTCCGGCAGGATCAGTCCTGGTCGGTGCGCTTCAGTTCGTCCAGCGTCGGCATCGACACGATGTGGTAGCCGCTGTCGACATAGTGGATCTCGCCGGTCACGCCCGTGGAAAGGTCCGACAGAAGGTAGAGGGCAGACTTGCCGACTTCTTCGATCGTCACCGGGCGGCGCAGCGGCGCGTTGCGCTGCTGGTAGTTGTACATCAGGCGCGAGTCGGCAATTCCGGCGCCTGCGAGCGTGCGCACCGGGCCAGCCGACAGGCCGTTCACGCGGATACCGCGCGGGCCGTAGTCATTGGCGAGGTAGCGGACGCTGGCCTCAAGACCGGCCTTGGCGACGCCCATGACGTTGTAGTTCGGCATAACGCGGACCGAACCTGCATAGGTCAGGGTGAGCATCGAGCCGCCGTCTTCCATCAGCTCGGCTGCACGCTTTGCAACTTCCGTGAACGAGAAGCACGAGATCACCATCGTGCGGACGAAGTTCTCGCGCGTGGTGTCGGCGTAGAGGCCCTTGAGCTCGTTGCGGTCGGAGAAGCCGATCGCGTGGACGATGAAGTCGAGCTTGCCCCACTCGGACTTCAGCGTCTCGAAGACGCCGTCAACGGTGGCGATGTCCTCGACATCGCAGGGAAGCAGCAGCTTGGCGCCAACCTGGTCGGCAAGCGGCTTCACGCGGCGGCCAAAGGCTTCACCCTGGTAGGTGAAGGCGAGCTCGGCGCCATGCTCAGCGGCGTGCTTGGCGATGCCCCAGGCGATGGAGTGGTCGTTCGCGACGCCCATGATGAGGCCGCGCTTGCCCTTCAGCAGTCCAGTCATTTGATGCTCCCGGTCAGCCCTGGTAGCGCTGGAACACCAGCGTCGCGTTCGTGCCGCCGAACCCGAACGAGTTGGAAAGGACGGTGTCGATCTTGGCGTTGTCGATGCGCTCGCGAACCACCGGCATTCCTTCAAATTCCGGATCGAAGGTCTCGATGTGGGCGCTCTCGCCGATGAAGCCGCCCTGCATCATCAGGATCGAGTAGATCGATTCCTGGACGCCCGCAGCACCCAGCGAGTGGCCGGTCAGCGACTTGGTCGACGAGATCGCCGGCAGCTTGTCGCCGAACACCGTGCGGATCGCCTCCATCTCCTTGGAGTCGCCGACGGGCGTCGAGGTGCCGTGGGTGTTGATGTAGTCGACGTCGCCCTTCACGGTCGACAGCGCCTGGCGCATGCAGCGGATCGCGCCTTCGCCCGACGGGGCAACCATGTCGTAGCCGTCGGAGGTCGCGCCGTAGCCGACGATCTCAGCGTAAATCTTGGCGCCGCGCGCCTTGGCGTGCTCCAGCTCCTCGAGAACCAGCACGCCCGCGCCGCCGGCGATGACAAAGCCGTCGCGGTTGGCGTCATAGGCGCGCGAGGCGACCGACGGGCGGTCGTTGAACTTGGAGGACATGGCGCCCATGGCGTCGAACAGGTTCGACATGGTCCAGTCGAGATCCTCGTGGCCGCCGGCGAAGACCATGTCCTGCTTGCCCCACTGGATCAGCTCGAACGCATTGCCGATGCAGTGCGCCGAGGTCGAGCAGGCCGACGAGATCGAGTAGTTGACGCCGTGGATCTTGAAGAAGGTCGCGAGCGTGGCGGACGCGGTCGAGGACATTGCCTTCGGCACGGCGAACGGTCCGATGCGCTTCGGGCTGTTGTTGGCCTTGGTGATCTCGGCCGCTTCGACGATCGTCTTGGTTGAGGCGCCGCCGGAACCCATGATGATGCCGGTGCGCTCGTTGGTGATGTCGTTCTCTTCCAGACCGGCATCGGTGATCGCCTGCTGCATGGCGACGTAGTTCCATGCACCGCCACGGTGCAGGAAGCGCATCGCGCGGCGGTCAACCAGATCGGTCGGGTCGAGCGTCGGCGCGCCCCAGACCTGGCAGCGGAAGCCGTGTTCGGCAAAGACATCCGAGAAGGTGATGCCGGACTTGGCATCGTACAGCGATGCCTGGACTTCTTCTGCGTTGTTACCGATGGAGGAAACGATCCCCAGTCCGGTGACGACAACTCGTCTCATATGGCGCTCCTTGCAAACCGCGCGGCGGGAAAAGCCTTAAGCGGCTTCCTGCTTCGACAGGCCCACGCGCAGATCGGTGGCCTTGTAAATCTGTTCCCCGTCGGCCTTCAGCCAGCCGTCAGCCGTGCCGAGGACGAGGCGGCCGCGCATGACGCGCTTGAAGTCGACGCCGTATTCGACCTTCTTCACCGAAGGCGTGACCATGCCCTTGAACTTCACTTCGCCGGTTGAAAGGGCCATGCCCTTGCCCGGCTCGCCGAGCCAGCCGAGGAAGAAGCCGGTGAGCTGCCACATCGCGTCGAGGCCAAGGCAGCCTGGCATGATCGGATTGCCGGGGAAGTGGCACGGGAAGAACCAGAGGTCCGGCTTGATCTCGAGCTCGGCGCGTACATAGCCCTTGTCGAACTCGCCGCCGGTCTCGCTGATCTCGGTGATGCGATCGAACATGAGCATCGGCGGGGCTGGCAGCTGCGCGTTCCCTGGCCCGAAAAGCTCTCCGCGAGAGCAGGCCAGCAGCTCTTCGTAATCATAGCTCGACTTCTGTTCGAACATCGTCCGTAGCGGTCCCTTTGCATTGGCACGGTCTTCACGTGCTTATAATCCGTGACAATCCCCTATCATAGACTGCTCGGGACAGGAAATCGCCGCAGCGGCTTACCCTGCACAGGCCGGGTGGTCAACGTGCCGCTATTGATCGCATATGGCGAACAGAATATATGTTGACAACGAAATGATGGGGCTGGACGCCATCAGCAACAGGAAAGTGCTGTCTTGACGGATACGCATTACATGAAGTCAGGCGAGTTGGAGCGGCGGGTCCGCGCAGCAGGTCTGCGCCCGACGCGCCAGCGTATCGCACTGGCGGACCTTCTGTTTGCGAAGGGCGACCGGCATCTTTCCGCCGAAGAGCTTCACGAGGAAGCGCTAGACGCGGGCGTCGCCGTCTCGCTGGCGACGGTGTACAATACGCTGCACCAGTTCACGGAAGCGGGACTCCTGCGCATTCTCGCGGTCGAGGGCAACCGTACCTATTTCGACACCAATACGTCCGACCATCACCACTTCTTCATCGAAGGCGAGAACCGGGTGATGGACATCGACACCGGCGCGGTGACGGTCCACAACCTGCCGGAGCCGCCGGAAGGGATGGAGATCGCCAATGTCGACATCGTGGTGAGGCTGCGGCCGAAGTCGTCCTGACGGCTTTTTGAGTTTCCTGAGACAGCAAAGGCGCAGACGGATATCCGCTGCGCCTTTTTGATTTGCCGATGCGGGCGGCGATCAGTCCTTGTAGACTTCCCCCGGATAGGCGCCCCAGATCTGCGTCTGGCTGATCCAGCCGCGATGTCCGGCAACCTCCATCTCGCACCACTGGCCGTCGCATTCCTTGATCGTGCCGATCACGCCCGGCTCGAGACGCGCGACGATGCGCGCATTGGTGTCGCGGTCGGAGCGCAACAGGATCTCCGCTTCCTTGCCGCGCTGCCACGGGGCGGCAATCGCGGTGCGGCGACCGGACAGCAGCGACTGGTTGATCCAGCCCTCGGCGCCGTCTGCATCACGCACTCGGCGCCAGTTGTCGAATTCCTGAATGATCTCCATCGGGATGCCGGCCTTGGTGTACATCCACTCGACGGGATAGTTGAGGCCCGGGCCGATGCGCAGGTTCACCTTGCTCGACTTGAGGCTGACGAAGCGCGGCAGCGGCAGGCCGCTCGGGCCGACCTGGGTCGTCTGCGCGGAGGCGACGGAAGACAGCGGAAGCGCGGCGAGGAAGACGGCGAAAGCCGCCATCGTGGCGTTCACAACGGTTCGAAGCATCGTGCGGGGGGCCATTTTTTCCAGTACGCTCAGCTACTCTTGTGCGGGCCCGCGAGCGTGCGGCGCGGGGCCCCTTTTTCTTTGTCATCGGCAGGTCGGCTTGATACACAGGATCGGAGACCGAAGGCTGCCGGCACCAATTCCAAGTGTCGCCAATCTTGGTTAAAGAGGTCTCAACAGACCCGGATATGAGGACGCTATGACTGGCAGGAAAAAGCCTCTCGTCGTGTTGACCCGCAAGTTGCCGGACGCGATTGAGACCCGCATGCGGGAGCTTTTCGATGCCAGGCTGAACGTCGAGGACCGGCCGATGACGCAGCCCGAACTGGTTGCCGCGGTCAAGGAAGCCGACGTTCTCGTTCCGACCGTTACCGACCGGATCGATGCCGCGCTGATCGAGCAGGCGGGGCCGAATCTCAAGCTGATCGCCAACTTCGGCAACGGCGTCGACAAGATCGACATCGCCGCCGCGATGGCCAAGGGCATCGTCGTAACCAATACGCCGAACGTGCTGACCGAAGACACAGCCGACATGACGATGGCGCTGATTCTCGCGACGCCCCGCCGGCTGGTCGAGGGCGCCAACGTGCTCAAGGGCGACGGCAAGTGGGCCGGCTGGTCGCCGACCTGGATGCTCGGCAACCGCATCTGGGGCAAGCGACTCGGTATCGTCGGCATGGGCCGCATCGGCACGGCGGTTGCGCGGCGCGCCAAGGCATTTGGCCTTTCGATTCACTATCACAACCGCCGCCGCGTAGCCCCCGCGACCGAGGACGCGCTGGAGGCAACCTACTGGGAAAGCCTCGACCAGATGCTCGCCCGCATGGACATCATCTCGGTAAACTGCCCGTCGACCCCGGCGACGTTCCACCTGCTCTCGGCACGCAGGCTCGCGCTGATGCAGCCGTCGGCCTACCTCGTCAACACGGCGCGCGGCGACATCATCGACGAGGATGCGCTGATCAAGATGCTGGAGACCGGCAAGCTCGCGGGCGCCGGCCTTGACGTGTTTGAGCACGAGCCGGCGGTGAAGCCGAAGCTGGTGAAGCTCGCCGCCAAGGGCAAGGTGGTGATCCTGCCGCACATGGGCTCGGCCACGATCGAGGGCCGCATCGACATGGGCGAAAAGGTCATCATCAACATACGCGCCTTCTTCGACGGGCACCGTCCGCCGGACCGCGTCCTGCCCCTCAAGGCCTGAGGGGCATCACGCCTTCGCGCGGTAGCGCACCGTGTCGAACGACGCGCCGAGGCTGTCATACATCAGCAATCGGCCGACAAGCGGCTCGCCGATGCCGGTGATGAGCTTGATCGCCTCCATCGCCTGCAGCGTGCCGATGACGCCGACGAGCGCGCCGACGACACCGGCCTCCGCGCAGGACGGCACGAGGCCGGCCGGAGGCGGCTCGGGGAAGAGATCGCGATAGGACGGGTTCTGCCGCCCGTCAGGACCCTTCTCGAACGGCTTCAGCACCGTGACCGACCCGTCGAACCTTCCGACCGCGCCGGTCACCAGCGGGCGTTCGGCGGCGGCGCATGCGTCCGCGACGGCATAGCGCGTGGCGAAATTGTCCGTGCCGTCGAGGGCTAGATCGTAGCGGGAGACGATCTCGCCGATATTGTCGGGTGTGAGGCGGATCGGGTGCTTCTCGACCCGCACGTTCGGATTGATGCGGCTGATCGCCTCCTCGGCGCTGTCGACCTTGGTCTTGCCGAGCGACGACATGCCGTGGATCACCTGCCGCTGCAGGTTGGAGAGCGAGACCGTATCGTCATCGACGATGCCGAGCGTGCCGACACCCGCTGCAGCGAGGTAGTAGAGGATCGGCGCGCCGAGGCCGCCGGCGCCGACGACGAGCACGCGCGCGCGCTTCAGCTTCTGCTGGCCGGCGCCGCCGATTTCCGGCAGCACGATGTGGCGCGCATAGCGCTCGAGTTCCTCGTCGGTGAGGGGAGGGGGCGTTGGCTGGTTCATACGCCGATCATAGCCGCTCGGGGCGGTTATGTCAGCGCGAGGTGATCGTGCCGCCCGAAACGGTCAGGAACTGCGCACGACCTTCGAGTGCGGAGAACAACGCGGCGTCCGTGCCTGACATGAAGGCCTGGCAGTTGAGCTCTTCGAGAATCTGGAAGAGGGCCGCGCGACGGCCCGCATCGAGATGCGCGGCGATCTCGTCGAGGAGAAGGATCGGCGCCGAGCGCGACAGCTCCGCGACGAGCCGGGCATGCGAGAGGACGAGGCCGGTAAGCAGCGCCTTTTGTTCGCCCGTGGAGCAAAGCTCAGCCGGCATGTCCTTGGGCCTATGGCGGACGAGGAGGTCCGAGCGGTGCGGACCTTCGAGCGTGCGGCCGGCTGCGCGGTCGCGATAACGGTTCTCGGCAAGCGAGCGGTGAAACGCTTCCTCGACGTCGACGGCAGGTTGGTAAGCAAGCGCTTCCTCAAGCGTGCCCGCAAGCGCGATGTCCGCCTTCGGAAATGGGCCGTCGGCCGGCAGATGCTCGATCATGCCGGAGAGCAGGCGCACCATCTCGACGCGGGCGGCGGCAATTGCCGTGCCTGTCTCCGCCATCTGCCGCTCTATCGCCTCGAACCAGGCGTCGTCGCGGGCATTTTCCGTAAGCAGCTTGTTACGGCCGCGCATCGCCTTTTCGTAGTCGAGCGCGCGGCGGCCATGCGCCGGATCGATGGCGAGTACCAGCCGGTCGATGAAGCGGCGCCGGTCGGAGGCCGCACCGGTGAAGAGCGCGTCCATTGAAGGCACAAGCCAGATCACGCGCAGCCATTCGAGCATCTCGTCGGCGGAGCGGGCAGGGGCGCCGTTGATGCGCACCTTGCGCCCGGACGTTTCGCCGTCGCCGGCTGTTCCCGTGCCGATCTCGACCTCGCCGAACGGACCTTCGACACGCGCATGGATGGCAAAGCCGTTGGTCGCACCCGCACGCGCGACGTCTTCATGCGAGGCGCGGCGCAGGCCACGCCCCGGCGTCAGAAACGAGACCGCTTCGAGGAGATTGGTCTTGCCGGCGCCGTTTTCGCCGGTGAGGACGACCGCGCCGGGCCGGAAATCGAGCGCCAGACTGCGATAGTTGCGAAAGTCCGTCAGCAGCAGCCGCGAGACATAGGTCTGCGGCTCCGCCAGCGGCGGCGCATTGTCATGGTCGTCGATCACGGCAGCGGACGATGCGCGGTTAGACGCGCATCGGCATCAGCACGTAGAGCGCATGCTCGTCGCTGGTGTCATGGATGAGGGTCGGCGAGCCGGCGTCGGCGAGCAGGAAGCAGGCCTCGGAACCGGAAAGCTGAGCGGCGACGTCGAGCAGGTACTTGGCGTTGAAGCCGATCTCGATCGGGTCGGCACTGTAGTCGGCCACCACTTCTTCCGTCGCGCTGCCCGAATCCGGGTTGTTGACGGTGAGCGTGACGAGCCCGTCGCCGATCGACAGCTTCACCGCGCGGCCGCGCTCCGACGAGATGGTCGAGACGCGGTCAACGGCCTGGGCAAAGCTCTGGCGGTCGATGACCAGCTTCTTGTCGTTGCCGGTCGGGATAACGCGCTGGTAGTCCGGGAACGTGCCGTCGATCAGCTTCGAGGTCAGCACCACAGTGCCGATGGTGAAGCGGATCTTGGTGTCGGAAAGCTCGACCCTGACGGAAACGTCCGGCGTATCGACGAGCTTCTGGAGCTCGCTGACGGTCTTGCGCGGAATGATGATGCCCGGCATGCCTTCCGAGCCCGAAGGCGCCTCCACCTCGGCGCGGGCAAGGCGGTGGCCGTCGGTCGCGACCGAACGCAGGGTCAGGCGTCCGCCGTCCTCATGCGTGTGGAAGTAGATGCCGTTGAGATAGTAGCGCGTTTCCTCGGTCGAGATCGCGAACTGCGTCTTCTCGATCAGGCCCTTGAGGGCAGAGGAATCGATGCTGAAGCTGTGGGTGAAGGAGCCTGCAGTCAGCTCCGGGAAGTCGGCCTGCGGCAGGCACTGGAGACGGAAGGACGAGCGGCCGGAAATGACCGTCATCGCATTGCCGTTCTCGTCGAGCTTGAGCATCACTTCCGAGCCGTCCGGCAGCTTGCGGACGATGTCGTAGAGGAGATGCGCGGGAACGGTGGTGGCGCCTGCCTGCTCGATGCTGGCCGCGGTCGCTTCCGTCACTTCCAGGTCAAGGTCGGTCGCCTTCATCTCGAGGCTTTCGCCCGTGGCCGACAAGAGGACGTTCGACAGGATCGGAATCGTGTTCCGTCGCTCGACGACGCGGTGAACGTGGTTGAGTGACTTCAGCAGGTTGGAGCGTTCGAGAATGACACGCATGACACGCAGGATCCCGCAGCAAGTTTTACAGAAAGGCCAGTATTTCCAGTGACGTTGGCTGGCGCAAATGGAAAATGACCCTGACGGGAAACCGGCCGGAAGGCAAGCCATCCAGCCGGTTTTGATCGTCGCAGTGGGCGATCTTTCAACAGATCGCGGCGTTTAGCTCGTCTGTTCGCTGATCAGACGCTTCAGGAGCTCGACTTCCTGTGCGAGCGTGTTGTCGGAGCCGGTGAGGCCCTCGATCTTGCGCACCGCGTGCAGCACGGTGGTGTGATCGCGGCCGCCAAAGCGGCGTCCGATCTCCGGCAGCGAGCGCGGGGTCATGACCTTGGCCAAGTACATGGCGACCTGGCGCGGCTTGACGATCGTGCGCGTGCGGCGGTTCGACAGCAGCTCGACCTTCGACACGTTGTAGTGCCGGGCGACGATGCGCTGGATATCCTCGATCCGCACGCGCTTGGGTTCACCCGAGCGGTACATGTTCCCGAGAACTTCGTCGACCCACGCGATCGACACTTCCGGCTCGAACGACTGGCGGAACAGGATCTGGTTGAACGCACCTTCCAGCTCGCGGCCGCTGCCGGTCACGGTCTGGGCGATGTGCGACAGGATCTCGTCCGGAAGCTTCAGCGACGGATCTTCCGCAGCTGCCGCCTCGTAGCGCTGGCGCAGGATGGCCAGGCGCATCTCGTAGTCGGGAGCAGCAAGTTCGAGTGCCACACCGCCGTTGAGGCGCGAACGCACGCGCGGCTCGAGCGATTCCAGCTCTGCGGGCGGACGGTCCGCCGCGACCACCACCTGCTTAGCGCTGTCGAGCAGCATGTTGATGAGGTGGCAGAACTCATGCTGGATCGACTTGCCCTGCAGGAACTGCATGTCGTCGATGATCAGCAGGTCGATGTCGCGCAGCTGCTCCTTGAGGTGCAGCGCATAGTTGTCGCGGATCGCGGTTGCGAAACGCCACATGAAGTACTCGGCCGTCAGGTACACCACGCGGGCCTGCGGACGGCGACGGATCGCCTCGGCGGCAATCGCCTGGAGGATATGAGTCTTACCAAGACCGACCGACGCGTGCAGGAACAGCGGGTTGAAGCGCAGTGCGTTCTGCGAGAACTCAGCCACTGCACGTGCTGCCGCGAGTGCCACGCGGTTCGACGGGCCTTCGACGAAGGACTCGAACGTGTAGCGCGCGTCGAGCGGAGAGCCGAGCACGGACTGCTTGCCGCCCTGCGGTTCCTGAGATGCGGCCTGCGACCGCGGCGCGGCCGGCTTTGCCGTGTGCTCAACGCTTGGAGCAGGGGCCGCCGCGGCCGCTGCCGGTGCTGCCGGACGCTGCGGAGTGCGGACCGGTGCCCGCTCCTCAACCGGCTGGACGACCGTACGGGCCGCCGAACGAACCACGATCTCGACCTTGAGCGTGGACGGATCGCCCTGCTTCCAGAGTTCCGAGATCAGCTCGACATAGTGGCTGTTGATCCACTGGCGCAGGAACGCCGTCGGAACCGACAGTCTCACCAGACCACGAGAGGCTTCTGCCAGCTGCATTCTGCCGAACCAGCTGGAGTAGACGTCATTGCCAAGCCGGGCCTTCAGTTGCGCCTTCACGCGCTCAAAGTTTGCCTCGGGCCCGCTCGACTGCGTCATGCCATCACCCTCGTCAATACCCCTGCCCTGAATCAGCGAGGCTGTCTCGCCTCGCGCCGCCATGCCGCCTTGCATGTAAAATATCCCTGTCTTTGACGCCCAGAGCGCGACCCTGCCGATTGTGTCTCGATCGTCTGTGTCGGATCCCGATCGTGTCGGGTTTTCCCGGCTTGATGCCGCGCTGTTAAATTCGTTGCCTTCGTAACCTGCGCTTGGTCCCCTGCTTTCCCTTTCGTCAAACCAAACCCACCAGCCCGAGGACAGGTCCCCGCTGTAAGGTAGTCAAAAGATGTCGCTCTCAGGGCGCGGGCCCTGAGTCAAAATGTCTTACGGGTAGGTAGTCCCCTTCGTACCGAAGGACAAAAGACGGCTGCCGTGAACTCGCGTTCACGCGTACTGTCTCCGCTGTCTGGCTTGATCAGCAAGGCTTTTGGCCTCGCCCTTCGATGCCCAGACACTACAAAAAATGGCGTTGGATGGGCAAGTGACCCTCTGGCAATTTTTGCCGAGTCAGCTTCGCTTCGGGTCTTGACTCGCGAACCGCCGAGCGGGCGTGAAACGCAAAGTCTTTTTGATTCAAAACCTTTCGCGAGGCTTGCCGAGAATCACCCTCGAGCAAGAAAATCTTCTTGACATTCCGGGAGCGGCGCTGAGCCCGTGAGAGAATCTGGTGAAGAATCTGAACCGCAGATAACCAATTGAAAAAGCACGATTTTTTATGCGGAAATTGCGGTCGCGGGATTCGACAAAAACCCGGATTTTTTGAAACCGGAATCGTTGGCCGGCGAAAATTTTCGGCTGCCGCAGGGGCAGCGAAACGCTATGCCCAGGAAAATCCGGACAACAAAAAACCCGGCGCCGAGGCACCGGGTTCGTGAAACGCGAATGAAGAGAAGCGAAAGCTTACGCGCTGAGCGTCTTCAGGCGCTTAGCAAGGCGCGAAACCTTGCGAGAAGCCGTGTTGCGGTGGATGACGCCCTTGGAAGCGGCGCGCATCAGCTCCGGCTGAGCTGCGTTGAACGCTTCCTGTGCTGCTTCCTTGTTGCCCAGTGCCAGCGCTTCCTCGACCTTGCGAAGGAAGGTGCGAACGCGCGAGCGGCGGTTCTTGTTGACCGCAGTGCGGCGGGCGATTTTTCGCGTAGCCTTCTTGGCCGAAGACGTGTTGGCCATGGTGCCTCTCTCTCGAAACTGATGTCTATGCTCGCAAGTCCGTACCAGTTAAGCACCGACACGAGCACACTTTATAACACAAGGGGCGGCCGTGGGCCGCCTCAGTTGGGCTGGCTTATAGAGGAGCTTTCCCGATCCGTCAACGCTTGAATCCGCCGCCTCAGCGGTTCGTGAAATTGGGCTTCCGCTTCTCCACGAAGGCGGTCATGCCCTCCTTCTGATCATCGAGCGCAAACATCGAGTGGAACAGCCGGTGCTCGAAACGCAGGCCCTCTGAAAGGGTGGTTTCGTAGGCGCGGTTGACCGCTTCCTTGTTCATCATGATCGCGGGCAGCGACATGCTGGCGATCTTCTCGGCGGCAGTAATTGCCTCGTTGAGGAGATCGGCCACCGGCACGACGCGCGAGACGAGTCCCGAGCGCTCGGCCTCGGCGGCATCCATCATGCGGCCGGTCAGGCACATGTCCATCGCCTTCGACTTGCCGACGAAGCGGGTGAGCCGCTGCGAACCGCCCATGCCCGGCATGACGCCGAGCGTGATCTCCGGCTGGCCGAACTTGGCGTTGTCGGCGGCGATGATGAAGTCGCACATCATCGCAAGCTCGCAGCCGCCGCCAAGCGCATAACCGGCAACCGCGGCGATGATCGGCTTGCGGATGCGCTGGAGGGCATCCCAGCCCGCGAAGAGGTCGGCGCTGAAGACATCGGCATAGGTCTTCGACTGCATCTCCTTGATGTCGGCGCCGGCGGCAAAGGCTTTTTCCGAACCCGTCAGCACGATCGCGCTGACGCCCTCGTCTGCGTCGAAGGCCAGGGTCGCCGCGACCACCTCTTCCATGACCTTCGTGTTGAGCGCGTTGAGCGCCTGCGGCCGGTTCAGGGTGATCAGGCCGACTTTGCCGCGGGTTTCGACGAGGATTGTTTCGTAGGCCATGCGTGGTCTCCCTGGAAAACTCAATTCTGGCATGAGGTGCAGTAGAAGGTCGAGCGCCCGCCCTGGACCATGCGGCCGATCGTGCCCTCGCAACCGGGCCGCAGGCAGGGCTGGCCGGTGCGATCATAGACCCGGAACGAGTGCTGGAAATAGCCCATCGACCCGTCGGTCTGCACGTGATCGCGCAGCGACGAGCCGCCGGCCTCGATCGCCTCAGCAATGACCTCGCGGATGGCGCTGGAGAGCTGCTCGCAGAGCGATGCGTCGGCGGCGATGCTGCCGGCCTCGCGCGTCGGGTTGATGCCGGTGCGCCAGAGCGCCTCGCAGACGTAGATGTTGCCAAGCCCGGCGATCAGCCGCTGGTCGAGGAGGGCGGCCTTGATCGGCGTGCGCTTAGCCCCGAGCAACTGGCTGAGCAACTGGCCATCCAGCGCATTGCCCGTCGGCTCAACGCCAAGGCCCGCAAGCGAGGGATGGCTGTCGAGCGAACCGGCATCGGTGAACAGCATGAAGCCGAAGCGGCGCGGGTCGTTGAAGATCACGCGCTGGTACGCGCCCGCTCTGTCCTCAAGGTGGAAGACGACGTGGTCGTGCGCCTCGTTCTTCGAGCGCTCATGGTGAAAGTCGCCGACGACGTCGTCGTTCTCACCGGAACGGATCCGAAACGAGCCGGACATGCCAAGGTGGCAGATCAGCACCGGGTCGCGGTCGACATGTATAATAAGGTATTTGGCGCGCCGGCCGAGCGAGACGATCCGCCGGCCCGTCAGCGCCTCGACGAAGTTTTCCGGGAAGGGGAAGCGCAGGTCCGGGCGGCGCTGCTCGACCTTGCGGATGAGCGCGCCTTCCATCACCGGTTGCAGCCCGCGCCGGACGGTTTCGACTTCGGGAAGTTCAGGCATTTGACGAAATGAGGTCCAGGAAGGAAGTGCCGTGGCGGCCGGGTGCGATGCCGAGATGGGCGGCAACCGTCTCGCCGATGTCGGCATAGGTCGGTCGCACGCCAACGGAGCCCGCCTTCAGCTTCGGCCCGGTGCCGAGAATCGGCACGCGCTCGCGGGTGTGGTCGGTGCCGCGCCAGGTCGGGTCGCAGCCGTGGTCGGCCGTAAGGATCAGCATGTCGCCGTCGCGCAGCCGCGAAAGAGCCTCGGGCAGGCGCGCGTCGAAAGCTTCCAGCGCGGCGGCATAGCCCGGCACGTCGCGGCGGTGACCGAAATTGGTGTCGAAGTCGACGAAGTTGGCGAAGATGAAGTCGCCGTCACCGGCCTCGTCCATCGCCTCCAGGAGCGCATCGAACATGCGCATGTTGTTCGGCGCCTTGCGCAGCGTTGACACGCCGCGATGGGCAAAGATGTCGCCGATCTTGCCGACGGCATGGGTCTTGCGGCCGCCCTCGACCACTCGGTCGAGTAGGGTGGGCTCCGGCGGCGGAGTGGCAAAGTCCTTGCGGTTGGGGGTGCGCACGAAGGTCTCGCGCGTTTCGCCGACGAAGGGGCGGGCGATCACCCGGCCGATCTTGAGCTCGTCCGCCAGCCGGCGGGCGATGCGGCACACCTCGTAGAGCCGCTCGAGGCCGAAGCGCTCCTCGTGCGCGGCGATCTGGATGACGGAGTCGACCGATGTGTAGATGATCGGCTTGCCGGTGCGCAGGTGCTCTTCGCCATATTCCTCGATGACGGTCGTCCCGGCGGCGTGCTTGTCGGCCAGAATGCCGGGAAGGCTCGCTTCGCGGATCAGCGCCTCGGTGAAGGAAGCGGGGAAGGCCGGATGGGTATCCGGGAAATAGCCCCAGTCGAAGCGGACCGGCAGGCCGGCGATCTCCCAGTGGCCGGACGGCGTATCCTTGCCGCTCGAGGTTTCGGTGGCGGCGCCGAAGAAGCCCGAGGTCGTTGCGGCCGGAAGGTCGCGTCCGTGGGCGAGCGCCGCCGCGTGGGCAAGGCCCAGCGATGTCATGTGCGGGAGGTTCAGCGGGCCGGAGCGCAACCCTTCCGCATCGCCTTTGCCTGCGGCGCAGCCGGCTTCGATATGGCCGTAGGTATCAGCTCCGTCATCGCCGAATGCGGCGGCATCGGGCGCGTTGCCGATGCCGAAGGAGTCCAGAACGACGAGGATTGCGCGGGACATCCGGCTTCTCTTGCTGGTGAAGGTTCAACCAGAGATATGACCGCCGTCCCGCCTTGGCAATCCGCATTGAACTCCTGCCAGCAGTCGCGGAAGATTAAATTGCCATTCACGCGCTCGGGCAGGTGGACGTATCCCATTTGACTTCCGAACTCAGGCGACCGCGCAGGTAATATGTCTCCGCCATGGGGATGTTATCGAACGCCGACATGAGTCCGAGGGACGCCTTCTCGTCTGCAGCCCAGGCGATTATGGGGCGGTAATCGAGGCTTGTTTGGACGCGAACAAGATATGTTCCCCTGATCTTAAGAGCGGCCGGAATAGATACTTCGCTGCCGATCGGAGCTCCTGCAGAGGAGGTGTTGTTGACGGACTTGCGGGACCAGTCGACGGTTGCCTTGGGGTTGGTTTCGTCGCTGATCTTGATGCCGGTAATTTCTATTGAGGGAACCGTGCGATCATAGGGATAGATCGTCGCTTGGCCAATATCGATGATATTGTCCAGTTTAGTTGGATTGACGCATGTCTGCTGCGTAACGAGGTCGGCAACCATCGAGGAAATACGGCTGACCTTCTTGTTCGTCTCCAGCGCCAGTGTCACTTCCATGGTCATGAAGTAGAGCACGAGCAGCAGCGGCGCGATCATCGCGAACTCGACGGCTGCGACGCCGCGACGGTCGCGGACCATCGATGACACTGCGGCCGTTATCCTGCCGGCGAGACGCTTGGAGTAGAAGGCAAATATGCTCATTGTCCGTTCCCCGCCGCTCAGTCTTCGAATGGTTCGTTCTGCCAGGTGACGCTGGCGAAATGGAGCGTGTTGCCGCCCTTGAGGTTCGACATTGACTTGCGCAGGAGGTCGGTCATCACCGGCCAGCGGTAGAAGGCGCGCAGCTGGTTGATCGTGCCGGATTTGCCCGGCTTGATGTCGAAGCCGGTGTCGTCGATGTCGTCGTCGCTCGTGTACTTGATCTTGACCGCGGCGGCCTGCGAGAAGGTCGTGTAGTTCTTGAGGTCGACGAGAAGGCCAGGGCAGCCCGTGGTCACCACGATCTGGATCTGCTCGCAGATCTTGTTGCGGACGAGGTTCTTGTTTGCCTCGACGTCGGCGGGCCTGATCTGGCCGGTGCGGAACTGGCGGGCGACGTTGTCGGTTGCGTTCATCAGCAGCTGCTGCCCCGCAAAGGAGATGCAGCTCTCAAGGATCGCAAAAACGAGGAGCGAGAAGGGCAGCGCCAGCGCCGCAAATTCGATCGCGATGGCGCCATCGCGGTTGCGCGCGAAGCGCTGCAGCCAGTTGCGTATCTTCATCGAGCGCGACTTCGACGGCCGCCCGTTCCTGAGGTGTACCATGCTGTCCCCCGCCACCGTACATCTCGAAGGACGTTACACCAGCCGTGTTGATGTCCCGTTTTGAGCGCAATTAGAATTGTGACGTCCGCAGCAACACTTCGTTAAAGGCCGCGGCCGCGATGCGGTTAAAGCAACGCCCGTACTCTTTATAATAATGCGCGTGTAAAGACTGGCTTGCGGCAGATGATGATTGCTGAGGCTCAGAAACCCGCGTTCATTGCAGCTTCCGAGCGCTGCTCTTCATCATTCTTGAACGCGCTCTCGCAGAACGGCGAGCAAGACAGCGTCTGCACCTGCGAGCGCCGGTAGATGCGCACCGAATTGGCGAAGCTGCGCGAAACCACGACCTGCTCGTCGACGACGACATTGCCTCTGTCATCCATGACGACGAGGTTGGTCACGCCAAAACCCTTGCCGGTGAGCACGATGGTCGACGGATCCTGGACGGACGCGTCGGCGATCTGCGGGTTGCCGATAATGATGGTGTCAGCCGGTCGCGCCAGCTTAACGATCCTGGCCTGGTTCATCTGTACCTCGATCGCCTCCGCGCTGGCGTGTCCCGCCAGAAGAGCCGATCCCACAAACCCCAGCGCGGCTGCAGCCGCCTTAGCCATCACGTGACGCATTATCAGCGATCTCCCGCTCCACCACCTGCCGGAAGATGAATCAGATTGGTGAATCAACGGTTAAGCGTTCTTGCGAATGGAAATTGCGCAGAGTTGCGCGGGACGTGCGCGAATGCTTTAAAAGCAGTACGAATACTTCATTGCCATTTAACCAAATCGAATAGTCGCGGAAATAAAGACTTCGGTAATCCTGTTTCTTAAGCAGGTGGCAACAGCTCCTCTGTAATGTCCGGGCATCCGATCGACACGGCAGAACGTTGACGGAAGTGCTGTAAACACATGGAGCTAGGAGACCTCTAATGTCGAAGATTATCGCACGCTTCATCAAGGATGAATCCGGCGCGACTGCCATCGAGTATGGCCTTATCGCCGCCCTTATCGCACTCGCCATCGTTGCCGGTGCTACGACGCTTGGTGAGAACCTGAGCGCTCAGTTCAATCATATCGCTGGCAAGCTGAAGACCAGCTAATTCGCTAATATCCAGTTTTGCAAAGGCCACCCAGCGGTGGCCTTTTTTGTTTCAGCCCTCACCAAAGGTTAAGCTGTTTGCGGAAAGATCCGCGTCGCGGAGATTTCCAGGAGTCGTCATGCTTGAAGCGCTGATATTCGTCGTCTTTCCATTCTGCATGGTCTACGCGATGGTGTCGGACATCCTGTCGATGACGATTGCGAACCGTGTGCCGGTGATTCTGGCAGCAACCTTCGCCATAGTCGCGCCGCTGACCGGCATGGACATGTCGGCCTATGCGATGCACTTCGGGGCAGGGGCGCTGGTTCTGTGCGTGACCTTTGTGCTGTTCGCGCTGCGCGCGATGGGCGGCGGCGACGCGAAGCTGCTGGCCGCTACTTCCCTCTGGATGGGCTTTTCGCTCGAGCTGCTGCAGTATCTTGTCCAGGCGGCGATACTGGGTGGTATTCTCACCTTGGGAATACTTCTTTACCGGGGTTCTGTGGCTGCCGTATTTACAGGGGATAACGTTTTTACACGCAATCTGGCGAATAAGCACGTTGGAGTACCATATGGTATTGCATTGGGTGCTGCTGGCTTGATGGTTTATCCGTCAACACAACTGATGCACTGGGCAGTCGCGCGCCTTGTTACTGGCTAGGATGCGATAAAAACAAAATTAAGCATCCCCGTAAGGTTTCAATTAACCATAATTTGACGATTGCGAGGTCAATGTCCGGATCGGCTTAGTGGAGCGCCGAGTACGAGGTCCGGACGAATGGCACCATCCCGTGTGATTATACTCGGAGTCGCTGTAGCGACAGCTGTGGGGGCTGGCTATGTCGCAAAGAACATGGCGACGCCGGCTCCGGCTGAAGCGACTCCCGAATCCGTACAGCAAGAACCAGCGATCAGCCTGACGGAAGTCTTGGTGCTGAGCGCGGATGTGCCGATGGGCGCGCCGCTCGGCGGGAACATCACCTGGCAGGCATGGCCGTCCGACGGCATCAATGATGCCTTCATCACCAAAGAACAGGATCCCAACGCCCTTGAGGAACTGACCGGGGCGCTGGCACGCGTTCCGCTTTACTCGGGCGAGCCGCTGAGACGCTCCAAGCTGATCGGCGAGGGCCACAGCTTCATGTCCGCGGTGCTGCCTGCAGGCAAACGGGCGGTGGCGACGCAGATCGCGGCCGATACCTCGGCCGGCGGCTTTATCCTGCCGAACGACAATGTCGATGTGATCATGACGCGCCGGGCGCCAGAGGGCAGCGGCAGCGCGAGCGGTTACGTCACCGAAACAATCCTGAAGAACATCCGCGTCCTGGCGATCGACCAGAACATGCAGGAGGACGAGGAGGGCAAACTAGTCCGGGTCGGCGACACCGCGACGCTCGAGCTCACACCGCAGCAAGCGGAAATCATTACGGTGGCGCAACAGATGGCTGATCGCCTCACGCTTGCGCTGCGTTCGGTGGCGGATGCGACCGAGAAAGTCGACGAAGAAGCAGATCACTTGCTGTCCGGCAGCGGGCGGCGCGGAACGGTGCGCCTGATCCGTTCGGGCGAGGTAACGGAAGTGGGGGCGGGCAAATGACCGCAAGGATGACGTTTC
This sequence comes from Aminobacter sp. J44, assembly GCF_007829415.1. Lineage (NCBI taxonomy): Bacteria > Pseudomonadati > Pseudomonadota > Alphaproteobacteria > Hyphomicrobiales > Phyllobacteriaceae > Aminobacter > Aminobacter sp. J44. Next base: position 108,867 of record NZ_VLJG01000003.1, read on the forward strand.
TGCGGCTGGGTGGGGCAGCAGTCGCAACATGGCTAGCAGTAGGCAGTGCTTTGACTGCATTTCCGACCGCATCGTTTGCCCAGGGTACGGTGACGGTCTCGCCGCAGTCGGCGCACCAGCGGATCAAGCTCGGCCTCAACAAGTCGCGGGTGATCGAGCTGCCGCGCGACGCCTATGACATTCTGGTCGCCAACCCGGCAGTCGCCGACGCGGTGACTCGGACGGCGCGACGCATCTACCTGTTCGGCAAGACGGTCGGCGAGACGAACATCTTCGTGTTCGGCCCGAACGGCGAGCAGGTGGCGAGCCTGGAGATCCAGGTCGAGCGCGATGTCGCGGGGCTCGAGGGCCACCTCAAGAAGTTCCTTCCCGAATCCGAGATCAGCGTCGAACTGATCAACGACAACGTTGTGCTGACGGGCACCGTCCAGACGCCGCTCGACGCCAAGCGCGCCGAAGAACTGGCGCGGATCTTCGTCTCCGGCGGTGAAGCGACGACCGGCCAGTACGCGATGACCGCGGCCGGCGGCAACGCAGCCGGCGGTGTCGACATCAACAACCCGGACAGCGAGCGTCGTACCAGCCGCATCGTCAACATGCTGAAGATCGTCGGCGAGGATCAGGTGACGCTGAAGGTCACCGTCGCTGAAGTCAGCCGCAACGTGATGAAGCAGCTGGGCGTGGGATTGTTGGCCGAGGGTAACTCAAATGGAATCACCTGGGGCGCAATCAGCGAGCAGGCGATGGGCCTCGGTAACGTCGCGGGTTCAAGCGTCAGCCTGTCGCGCAGCTGGAGCAACGGTCTCATCGACGGCTACATCAAGGCGATGGAACAGGCCGGCGTGATGAAGACGCTCGCCGAGCCGACCCTGACGGCGGTGTCCGGCGAAAAGGCGACCTTCCGCGTCGGTGGCGAGTTCAACATCCTCAATGGCGTCGACTCGCTGCGCAACGACGAAAACCAGAATGGCGACGTCAAGCTGAGCTACAACAAGATCGAGTATGGCATCGGCCTAGAGTTCATGCCTGTCGTGCTGTCGCCCGGCCGCATTAGCCTGAAGGTTCGCACGCAGGTCTCCGAGCCGACCAACGAGTCGCCCGGATTCGGCTCTGGTAGACGCGGCGAGGCCTACAACACGATTTCGCTGCGCAAGCGCCTTGCCGATACGACGATCGAGCTTCCCTCGGGCGGCTCCATGATGATCGCTGGCCTCGTGCGCGACGACGTGCGCCAGGTGGCGAACGGCCTGCCTGGCCTGTCGAAGGTGCCGGTTCTCGGCACGCTGTTCCGCAGCCGCGACTTCGTACGCAATGAGACCGAGCTGGTCATCATCGTCACGCCTTATCTCTCGAAGCCGGTTGCGCGCACCGCACTCGCCAAGCCGGACGACAATTTCAACCCGGCGAGCGATGGCGCCGGCATGTTCCTGAACCGCGTCAACCGCGTCTACGGAAGCATGAAAACCGACAAGCCTGCCGGGCGCTACCACGGCGTGGTTGGCTACATTTACAAGTGATCGGGGACGGACAGATGTCTGAAGGGGCTTTCACGACAGCACTGCGCATCAAGCGCGTGTCGGCACTTGCCGCTATCGCGGCCGCCGCTCTGGTGGTGGGCTGCGCCAACCGCGACAGCATCACCGTCGGCTCGGTGCCGGACGACTACCGCACCAACCACCCGATCGTGATCGGTGAGCGCGACAAGAAGGTCGATATTCCGGTGGGCAGCATGGATCGCGGTCTCACCCGCGTGCAGAGCACGATCGTCGACGGCTTCATCGCTGGCTACGACCGCAAGGCCGCACCGGCAGTGTCGGTGATGGTGCCGCACGGATCGGGCAACCAGGCAGCAGCCCGTCTCGTCGCCGAGGGCATTGTCAAGCGCCTGCGCAAGCGCGGCGTGCCGGAGGGCCACATCGTCCACCAGCCCTATGATGCTTCGCAATACGGCGCATCGGCACCGATCCGGCTCGTTTACTCCGAGATGGCGGCATCGACCGGCCCGTGCGGCCGCTGGCCAAAGGACCTGATGGACACTTCCGACAACAAGCACTGGGCGAATTTCGGCTGCTCCTACCAGAACAACCTGGCAGCGCAGATCGCCAATCCGGCCGACCTTCTCGGGCCGCGCCAGCCCGGCGAGATCGATGCGGCCCGCCGCGGTGTCACGATCGACGATTATCGTGACCGGCTGTCGGGCTGGGACTCCGAAGTCGAATACTGACGGTAGTGGGGGGCAGCGATGAACAGTCTAGCCTTTGACGTGAAGGGCGCACGCGAGGAAAACTCGGCGGCTCTGAACGACCTGCGGCCAATTCCGCGCATTTCGATCCAGGCGTTCTGCGAGACGGAAGGCGTGGCGGCACCGATCGAGCGCGCCGCACTCGACCGGCGCATGGCAAAGGCGCACCTCAAGGTGCACATGGGCGGCATCGCCACCGCCATCGAGTTCTACCAGCACGCGCAGACGCCGAACCTGATCATCATCGAGTCTCGCGAGGAGCCGCGGCAGCTGCTGGCATCCCTCGGCCAGCTCGCCGAGGTGTGCGATGCCTCGACCCGGGTGATCGTCATCGGCCACTACAACGACGTGTGGCTCTACCGCGAACTGATCCGCTTCGGCATCTCGGAATATGTCGTCGCGCCGATCACGCTGGTCGACATCCTCTCGGTCATTTCCGGCATCTTCGTCGGCCCGGACGCGGATCCCATCGGCAAGGCGATCGCCTTCGTCGGCGCCAAGGGCGGCGTCGGGTCCTCGACGATCGCCCACAATGTCGGCTGGGCAATGTCGTCGCTGTTCACCTCCGAGGTGATCGTCGCCGACCTCGACCTGGCCTTCGGCACCGCCAACATCAATTTCGACCAGGACCCGGCTCAGGGCATCGCGGAGGCGGTGTTCTCGCCGGAGCGGATCGACGAGATGTATCTCGACCGCCTGCTCGCGCAGTGCGCCGAGCACCTGTCGCTGCTGGCGGCACCTTCGATGCTCGACCGCACCTACGACTTCGACGCGGACGCCTTCACCCCGATCATCGAGGTGGCGCAGCGTTCGGCGCCGCTGCTGGTTCTCGACGTGCCGCACATCTGGAGCAACTGGTCGAAGACGGTGCTGGCTCAGGCTGACGAGATCGTCATCACGGCAACGCCCGAACTCGCCAACCTGCGCAACGCCAAGAACCTGGTTGATACGCTGAAGAAGATGCGGCCGAACGACATGCCGCCGAAGCTGATCATCAACCAGGCGGGCGTGCCCAAGCGGCCGGAAATCTCGCCGGAAGACTTCGCCGATCCGCTCGGCATCGAGCCGATGGCGATCATTCCCTTCGATCCGGCATTTTTCGGCTCGSCSSCCAACAACGGCCGCATGCTGGGCGAGATGGATGCGAACCACGCCATCGTGAAGACGGTGAACGAGATCGCGCACGTGCTCACCGGGCGTGCGGAGGTGAAGGCGAAGAAGAAGTCGGGCCTTGGGGACATCATCAGCCGGCTTCGGATCAAGAAGTAAACCCAGTACGGACGAGCGGTCACTCAGATGTTTGGCAGAAGAGGCAACGACAGGGGAATGCGCGAGACGCCGGAACTCCGGCCCGCGCCAGCGCCGAGCGCACCCGGCGTGCCGGTTCTCGACGAGGTTGCGGTCAGGCCGCGCCCGGCGATCGACGCGCCGATGGGAGGCATGTCACAGCGCCTGGCCGATTTTGCACCGCCCATTTCCTCAGAGGTGCCGAAGGCCCTGAAGCGCGAGCGCAGCGACAGTTACTACGACACCAAGAGCCAGGTCTTCACGGCGCTGATCGACACGATCGACCTGTCGCAGCTTGCGAAGCTCGAACCCGACGCGGCGCGCGAGGAAATCCGCGACATCGTCAACGACATCATCGCGATCAAGAATTTCGCGATGTCCATCTCCGAGCAAGAGGAGCTGCTCGAGGACATCTGCAACGACGTCCTCGGCTACGGCCCGCTCGAGCCGCTGCTGGCGCGCGACGACATCGCCGACATCATGGTGAACGGCTCGAAAGAGGTTTACATCGAAGTCGGCGGCAAGGTCGAAAAGACCAGCATCCGCTTCCGCGACAACCAGCAACTCCTGAACATCTGCCAGCGCATCGTCAGCCAGGTTGGCCGCCGCGTCGATGAATCGAGCCCGATTTGCGACGCGCGCCTGCCCGACGGCTCGCGCGTCAACGTCATCGCCCCGCCGCTGTCGATCGACGGCGCGGCGCTGACGATCCGCAAGTTCAAGAAGGACAAGCTGACGCTCGACCAGCTGGTGCGGCTGGGCGCCATCACGCAGGAAGGTGCGGAGGTGCTCAAGATCATCGGCCGCGTCCGTTGCAACGTCATCATCTCGGGCGGTACCGGTTCGGGTAAGACGACGCTGCTGAACTGCCTGACCAACTACATCGACCGCGACGAGCGCATCATCACCTGCGAGGACTCGGCGGAACTGCAGCTGCAGCAGCCGCACGTGGTGCGCCTCGAAACCCGCCCGCCGAACCTCGAGGGCGAGGGCGAGGTCACCATGCGTGATCTGGTCAAGAACTGCCTGCGCATGCGCCCCGAACGTATCATCGTCGGCGAAGTGCGCGGACCGGAAGTGTTCGACCTGCTGCAGGCGATGAACACCGGTCACGACGGTTCGATGGGCACGATCCACGCCAACAGCCCGCGCGAATGCCTGAGCCGTATGGAATCGATGATCGCCATGGGCGGCTACACGCTGCCGCAGAAGACGGTTCGCGAGATCATCGTCGGTTCGGTCGACGTCATCATCCAGGCCGCGCGCCTGCGCGACGGCTCGCGCCGCATCACCCACGTCACCGAGGTGATCGGCATGGAAGGCGACGTCATCATCACGCAGGACCTGATCACCTACGATATCCAGGGCGAGGACGCACAGGGCCGCATCCTTGGCCAGCACATCTCGACCGGTGTCGGCCGCCCGGCCTTCTGGGACCGCGCGCGCTACTACGGCGAGGAAGCCCGTCTCGCCACCGCGCTCGAGGCGATGGAGAAGGGGGCACGATGAGCGGTACCTTGGTCTTCGTGGTTCTGGCGGCAATCAGCGCCGGCGCGCTCGCCTATGCCTTGCTGTTCAAGTCCGTCGAGAGCGAGCGCAAGGTTGGCCAGCGCCTGAACGCGATCAAGCGTGCGGAGACCGACGGCGCCTCGCTCAAGGCTTCGCGCGACCGCCTGGCGGAGGTCGCCCGGCGGCGCAAGTCGGTGCAGGATTCGCTCAAGGAACTGGAAGCGAAGGAAAAGAACCGCGACCAGAAGTCGAGGAAGCCGCCGCTGAAGGTCCAGCTCAAGCAGGCGGGCCTAGAACTGACGATTCAGCGGTTCTGGGTCTATTCGGTGATCTGCGGCGTTGCCTGCGCGTTCATTGCGCTCGTGATTGGTGCGCCGCTGCTGGTCGTTCCGGGCGCCTTCGTGGCCGGCATGTTCGGCCTGCCGCGCTGGATCGTTACCTTCATCCGCCGCCGCCGCGTCAACGCGTTCCTGGCGGAACTGCCGAACGCGCTCGACGTGATCGTGCGTGCAGTGAAATCGGGCCTGCCGCTCAACGACGCCGTCCGGCTGATCGCGGCCGAGGCGCCGGAGCCGGTGCGCACGGAATTCCGCCGCGTGGTGGAATCGCAGCAGCTTGGCCTGTCGCTGCCCGAGGCGGTTCTGCGCATGCCTGAAACCATGCCCTGCCCGGAGGCGAGCTTCTTCGGCATCGTCATCCAGATCCAGAGCCAGGCGGGCGGCAACCTCTCCGAGGCGCTTGGCAACCTGTCGAAGGTGCTGCGCGACCGCAAGAAGATGAAGGCGAAGATCCAGGCGCTGTCGATGGAAGCGAAGGCATCCGCCGTCATCATCGGCGCACTGCCGTTCATCGTCGCCTTCCTCGTCTACCTGTCGAGCCCGGGCTACATCATGCCGCTCTTCGTCCATCCGACGGGCCACTTCATCCTGGTCGTCTCCGGCCTCTGGATGTCCATGGGCATCTTCGTGATGAAGAAGATGATGAATTTCGAGATCTAGGGGGCTGCGCATGATCAAGCTGGTCGCCGATGCCGTAACCGATCCTTCCTTCGTGGCGGCGCTGGTCGTGTCGATCGCCGTGTTCGTCACGGTGATGACGCTGATGCCGTCGCTGAGCGGCGATCCGCTCAAGGCGCGCATGAAGGCAGTGGCGATCGAGCGCGACGAGCTGCGCGCGCAGCAGCGTGCACGCCTCGCGGCAGAGGCCGATCGGCGCCGCCGCGGCCTGCGCGAGGAGGCAACGCCGGCCGGCATGCGCAAGCTGGTGGAACGCTTGGATCTCAAGCGCGCACTCGCCGACGAGAACACGGTCAACAAGTTGAAGGTCGCGGGCTTCCGCGGCCAGAACCCGCTGACCTACTTCCTGTTCTTCCGGCTGGTGCTGCCGTTCGTCGGTTTCGCCCTTGGCCTGTTCTACATCTTCGTCATGGGCGGGCTGGCCGAGCAGCCGGTGTTCATGAAGCTGTTCGTCTGCGTCCTGCTGGCCTATGCGGGCTTCTATGCGCCGATCCTCTACGTCTCGAACCGTGCGCAGAAGCGCAAGCAGTCGATCCAGCGCGCCTGGCCGGATGCGCTCGACCTTCTGCTGATCTGTGTGGAATCTGGCATGTCGGTTGAGGCGGCGTTCCGCCGCGTCGCCGATGAGATCGGCGCGCAGTCGGTGGAACTGGCAGAAGAATTCGTGCTGACCAATGCCGAGCTGTCGTTCCTGCAGGAGCGCCGCCAGGCCTACGAAAACCTTGCCGCACGCACGGGCCTCGAGACGGTGAAGAGCGTGACGCAGGCGCTCACACAGGCAGAACGATACGGTACGCCCGTTGCGCACGCGCTGCGCGTGCTCGCCGCCGAAAGCCGCGACATGCGCATGAACGAGGCCGAGAAGAAAGCCGCGGCACTGCCGCCGAAGCTGACAGTGCCGATGATCCTGTTCTTTCTGCCGGTGCTGTTTGCCGTGATCCTCGGTCCGGCCGGTATTCAGGTGGCCGAACGCGGGATCTTTCCGAACTAAGTCTTTGCTTTAGCGCATTTCCGGACGGAAAACCGGTTTCCACTTTTCCTGGAATTGCGCTAATTCGAAGCCGCTTCCGGCTGGCTAGCGAGCGCATCAGTAGCGCCCTGTTCCTCACGCGCTGCGGATTTTGCAGCGGCGCGGCGGCGTTCTGCCGCCACCCTCGTCTGGACGATGCGCACGCGCTTGACGCGGCGCGGGTCCGCATCGAGAACGTGGAACTCGAAGCCCGGGATCGCACGGACGACTTCGCCACGGGCCGGAACACGGCCCAGCGTGTTGAAGATCATGCCGCCGATCGTGTCGACGTCCTCGGCATGTTCGCCCGCCTTGAAGGCGTCGCCAATTACTTCCGCGACTTCCTCGATCTCCGCCTTCGCATCGACCAGGAACACGCCTTCGGACGCGCGGACGATCATCGGTTCGTCATCGTCGTGCTCGTCTTCGATGTCGCCAACGACCATCTCGACCACGTCCTCCAGCGAGACGAGGCCGTCGGTGCCGCCATATTCGTCGATCACCAGCGCCATCTGGATGCGCTCGGCCTGCATGCGCGCCATCAGGTCTGATGCAAGCATGGACGGCGGCACGAACAGCACCGGACGAATGATGTTCGCCTCTTCGACCGTCTGCGACAGGTCGACATTGGCAAGGTCGAGCGAACCGCTGCTGTGGCCGTTCTTGCGGCCGCGGCGCTTCTGCTTCGCCAGGCGGGTGACATGGCCGACGACGTCGCGGATATGAACCATACCGCGCGGGTCATCGAGGTTCTCGTGGTAGACCGGCATACGCGAGCGGCCGGACTCCTCGAACAGCATCAGCAGATCACCGAGCTTGGTCGAGAGGTCGATCGCCTCGATGTCGGCGCGCGGCACCATGACGTCCTCGACGCGCAGTTCGCGCAGCCGCAGGATGTTGTTGAGCATCGCGCGTTCGGCCGGCGAGAAGGTCGATCCCGTGTCCTCCGTGGCGTCGTCGGAAAGGGCGTCAGCCAGGTCTTCACGCAGATTCGAGCCGTTCCGATGCCGGAATCGTCCGAACAGACGGTCTATGATGGATGGTATCGCGCCGGTTCGCCCGGCGGATGTACTGTGGGCTTCGCCAGATTGTTCGGCGCCCTGCTGGCCGCCATTACCCTGCTCTGCAGGGGCGGCCTTCTGTGCGTTCTCGTTCATCGCTTCCAGATCGTTGGACGATTCCAGTTACTCATATGGATCGGGAATATCAAGTCTGGCAAGGATACGGCGCTCAAGCGCCTCCATCTCCTCGGCCTCTTCCTCGTCCTCGTGATCGTATCCTAGCAGGTGCAGCTGTCCGTGTACGATCAGATGCGTGAGATGGTGATCGAACGGCTTTTTTTCCAGAGTGGCCTCGGATTCGACCGTCTCGTAGGCGATGACGATGTCGCCCATCATGGGCGACAGCGGGTCGCCCGGAGCGGTGTCAAATGCCGGAAACGACAGCACATTTGTCGGCTTGTCCTTGCCGCGCCATTCGCGGTTGAGGACCTGGATGTGCGCATCGTCGGTGAACAGCAGCGAAAGCTCGCTGTCGCCTTCGAGGCCAAGCTCGGCGAGGCACGCGTCAACGGCAGTGTTCACAATCGCGTGAAGAGTCTCCTCCGGAGCCCAGCTGCCGGCCTCGACGGTGATGTCAATGTCGATCAAATGTCTTCGCGTCCCTTCGGCCCGGCGCCCGCGCCGTGCCGGTCATAAGCCTTGACGATCTCGGCGACCAGGTGATGGCGCACGACGTCGACGTCGCTGAATCGGACCGTCACGATACCCGGCACGCCGTCCAGCACCTGCAGCGCCTCGACCAGGCCCGAACGGGTGTTCGGCGGCAGGTCGATTTGCGAGGGATCGCCGGTGACGATCATGCGGCTGCCTTCGCCGAGACGCGTCAGGAACATCTTCATCTGCATCGATGTGGTGTTCTGCGCCTCGTCGAGGATCACGGCGGCATTGCGCAGCGTGCGGCCGCGCATGAAGGCGAGCGGGGCGATCTCGATGACCTCGGCGGCAATCGCGCGTTCGACCTTGTCGGCCGGGATCATGTCGTAGAGCGCGTCGTAGAGCGGGCGAAGATAGGGGTCGACCTTCTCCTTCATGTCGCCCGGCAGGAAGCCGAGGCGCTCGCCGGCCTCGACGGCGGGGCGCGAGAGGATGATGCGCTCAACCAGGCCGCGCTCGAGCAGCATCGCCGCGTGCGCGACGGCGAGGTAGGTCTTGCCGGTACCGGCCGGGCCGATGCCGAACACGAGCTCGGAGCGCTCCAGCGCGCGCATATACGCGTCCTGGTTGGCGGACCGCGCATAGATCGTGCGCTTTCGGGTCGATATCTGCGCGGCGTTCATCTTGCCCTTGCGTTCGAGTGTCGGCAGCGTCAGCTGGTCGTCGGTGGCGACTGCGATCCGCACCGCGCCGTCGACGTCCGACGGCGAGAGCTCGGCGCCTTTCTGCAGCAACTCGTAGAGATAATCGAGCGCACGGCGCGCATGTTCCGCCGCCGTTGGCTCGCCCTTGATGCTGAGCTGGTTGCCCTTGGAGCTGATTTCGATGCCGAGCTTCTGTTCCAGCCTTGCGAGGTTCTCGTCGAACTGCCCGTAGAGGGCACTCGCGAGTTTGTTGTTGTCGAAGGTCAGGACGATGTGCGCCATGTCAGATGCCCCGGAGGGCAGTGCTTTCAGGTCGGTGGCGGCGCTCAAATAACGTCTCTCCTCGGTAGGCCTCAGGCCGGGACGGCAAAGAGGCTGTTGGGACCCGCACTCGTGATTCGCACCTTGATAATGTCGCCGATTTGGGCCGCGTTTTCATCAACAATAACGGGCTGCAACCAAGGCGAGCGGCCCACAATCTGGCCGGGTTTGCGGCCCGGTTTCTCGATCAGGGCATCCATCTCGAGGCCGACGCGTGAGGCGGTGAAGGCGTGCTGCTGTTCCATCAAGAGGGCCTGCAGCCGCTGGAGCCGTTCGTCCTTGACGCTTTCCTCGACCTGAAACTTCATATCCGCGCCCGGCGTTCCCGGACGTTGCGAATATTTGAACGAGAAGGCCTGGGCGTAGTTCACCTCGCGGATGAGCTGCATGGTCGCCTCGAAGTCCTCGTCCGTCTCGCCGGGGAAGCCGACGATGAAGTCGCCGGACATGGCAATGTCCGGCCGCGCCTCGCGGATGCGCTCGATGAGGCGGATGTAGTCCTCGGCCTTGTGCTTGCGGTTCATCGCCTTGAGGATGCGGTCGGAGCCCGACTGCACCGGCAGGTGCAGATAGGGCATCAGCATCGGCAGGTCGCGATGGGCAGCAATCAGGTCCGCGTCCATGTCGCGCGGATGGCTGGTGGTGTAGCGCAGGCGCGCGATGCCGGGGATCTCGGCAAGGCGGAACAGGAGCTGCGCCAGTCCCCATTCCCTGCCGTCCGGGCCTTCGCCATGCCAGGCGTTGACGTTCTGACCAAGGAGCGTCACCTCGCGCACGCCGGCATCCGCAAGCCGCTCGGCCTCGGCAACGATCTGCGAGACCGGGCGCGAGATTTCCGAGCCGCGCGTATAGGGCACCACGCAGAAGGTGCAGAACTTGTCGCAGCCTTCCTGAACGGTGAGGAAAGCGGTGACGCCGCGGCTGCGCACGGCTGCCTTCTGCAGCTGCGGCAGGTGCTCGAACTTGTCCTCGATCGCGTATTCGGTTTCGACGACCTTCTCGCCGCCAAGCGCCTTCTTCACCACCTGCGGCAGGCGGTGGTAGGTCTGCGGGCCGACAACCAGGTCCACCACCGGCGAGCGGCGGATGATCTCGTCGCCTTCGGCCTGCGCGACGCAGCCGGTGACGCCGACGACCATGTCGCGGCCGGTGGCCTCGCGGCGCTCCGCCTTGAGCTTGTTGATGCGGCCGAGCTCCGAATAGACCTTCTCCGCCGCCCGTTCGCGGATGTGGCAGGTGTTCAAAAGGACGAGGTCGGCATCCTCGAGCGTCTCGGTCTGCGCATAGCCGTCCGCCGTCAGCGCATCGGTCATGCGCTGCGAGTCATAGACGTTCATCTGGCAACCATAGGTCTTGATGAAGACCTTCTTGGTCGGAGCGGCGATGACAGCCTCGCCACGTGGCTCTTCGCGGGTGATCGTGTCGTTCAGTTCCATGCCGCGTCTCTAACGCTTTTCGGTCGCAAATGACAGATGCTTTGGTGCGCGCCTTCGGCTAAAGCGGAGCACATGTCTGCTTCCAATAAGTCCTCTTCCAGCCTTTTTCTCGGCATCGATACCGGCGGTACATACACCGACGCGGTGCTGTGGGACGAGTCCGCGGGTCCCAGGGGCGAAGTGCTCGCCAAGGCAAAGTCGCTGACGACCCGCCACGACCTCGCCGAAGGCATTTCCGGCGCGGTGGACCGGGTGCTTGAAAAGGCGGCGGTGCCGGCCGCGAGCATCCGGCTGGTGTCGATGTCGACGACGCTCGCCACCAATGCGCTGGTGGAAGGGCAGGGCGGGCGCGTCGCGCTCGTTATGGTCGGCTTTTCCGAGGACGATCTTGATCGCGCAGGGCTGCGCGCGGCACTCGGCTCCGACCCGGTGATCTTCATTCCCGGCGGTCATGACGTGCACGGCAACGCGCAGCTGCTCGACACCTCGAAGCTGGAAGAAGCGCTGCCGGAACTTGGGACAAGCGTCACCGGCTTTGCCGTCTGTGCCTACTTTGCCGTGCGCAACCCGGCGCATGAGCTGGCAGTCTCCGAACTCATCCGCGAGCGCACCGGGCTCCCCGTGACGTCGAGCCACGAGCTGTCGGCCAAACTCGGCGGGCCGCGCCGTGCGCTGACGACGCTGCTCAATGCCCGGCTGATCTCGATGATCGACCGGCTGATCGCGGCGACTGAAGGTTTTCTCGCCGCGCGCGGGATTGCGGCGCCGCTGATGGTGGTACGCGGCGATGGCGCGCTGGTGTCTGCCTCCTTTGCCCGGCGCCGACCGATCGAGACGATCTTGTCCGGCCCGGCCGCCAGCCTCGTCGGCGCGCGGCACCTCACCGGCCTCGACGATGCGGTTGTCTCCGACATCGGCGGC